>JAKADE010000564.1 GCA_021820785.1 Pseudomonadota bacterium | reverse complement strand
CTCCCTGGAAGCCGCTGAGGCGCTGAAGGAACGGCGCGCACGGGGCGAGCGGCGGCGGGTGCGCCGCGAACACATCGACAGCGCCGCGGCCGCGGTCATCCTCGAGCGCTGGCTGTCCGGAGAGCCTGGAGAAGAACTGCCATGAACCTCACACTGCTGCCCGCCTGCGGGCGATCGCGGATCGAACCGCCGCGCAACCACGCCCCGGAGGGCGCATGAGCGGACAGCTGCGCGCCGACGGCTCACTGCGTCATCTGCTCACCCTGGAAGATCTCCCGCGAGCACTCATCGAGCGGCTGCTCGAGCGGGCCCAGCACTTCGTGCGCCCGCTCGGGGCGCGTCCGCCGGCGAGCCGCGTGCTCGAAGGCTGCACGGTGGCGAATCTGTTCACCGAGCCCTCGACCCGCACCCGCGTGTCCTTCGAACTCGCCGCCAAGCGCCTCGGGGCAGACGTGGTGAACCTCGAGGTGCAGCTGTCCTCGCGCGTCAAGGGCGAGAGCATGCTCGATACCGTATACACCCTGCAGTCATTGCACGTCGATGCGATGGTGATTCGCGATGCCGAGGTCGGCGTACCTGCCACGGTCGCGGCGCATGTGGCCGATCACGTCAGCATTCTCTCGGCAGGCGAAGCGCACGTGGCCCATCCGACCCAGGGCCTGCTCGATGCTCTGACGGTGCGCCAGCACAAACCACACTTCGATACGCTGGGCATCGCGATCGTCGGGGATCTGCGCCACTCGCGCGTCGCCCGCTCGGCCTGGCACGTGTTCCGCGCCCTCGGGGTGAGGGATCTGCGCATCGTGGCGCCGCCGGCGCTGATGCCGCCGGAGGGTGAGTTCGAAGGCTGCTCGCGCCACACCCGGCTCGAGAGCGGGCTGCCAGAGGCTGACGTGGTGATGATGCTGCGCATCCAGAAGGAGCGCATGGCCCAGGCTGACCTGCCCGACGCCCACCAGTACTACGCCAGCTACGGACTGACGCCCGAGCGGCTTGCGCTCGCCCGTCCGGATGCGATCGTCATGCATCCGCAGCCGATGAACCGCGGCATCGAGATCGCCTCCGACGTGGCCGACGGGCCGCGCTCGGTGATCCGCGACCAAGTGCGCAACGGCGTCGCCGTGCGCATGGCGGTGCTCGCCGAGGTGCTCGCCTGGAGGAGTGCCGCATGAGTCACGCCGATCGCGGCACACTGCGTCTGGAAGATGCACGGATCGTGCGCCAGAACGCGTTCGAGGGCGAACAGTTCGTGCTGCGCCTGGAGGCGCCGGCCTGCGCCCGGCTGGCCGAGCCGGGCAGCTTCGTGCACCTGACCTGCGACCCGTCGATCCCGATGCGCCGGCCATTGTCGATCATGCGCGCCGACCGCGAGGCCGGCTGGATCGACGTGCTCTACAAGGTCGTCGGCCCCGGCCTGCGCGCCCTGGCGGGGCGCAAACCCGGCGAGACCGTCAGCATCATCGGACCGATCGGCCGGCCGTTCACGGCGCACCGCGAGCGCCCGCGGACCGTGCTGATCGGCGGGGGCGTGGGCATTCCGCCGATGATCTTCCTCGCCGAGCGCCTGCGCGCCAGCGGCGAGCCGTGGCGGCCGCTCGTGCTGATGGGCTCGGAGATTCCCTTCCCGTTCCATCCGCGACCCTCGACGCTGGTGGTGCCGGGGATGCCGGCCGGCACCATCGCCAGCATGCCGCTGCTCGAGGAATGGGACATTCCGAGCCGGCTCGCGAGCCGGGCAGGATTCCCGGGCTGCTTCGAGGGCTACGTCACCGAACTCGCCGGGGAATGGCTCGGCTCGCTGTCCTCTGCGGCGCTCGCCGAGGTGGAACTGTTCGCCTGTGGACCGACCCCGATGCTGGCGGCTGCCGCCCAGCTCGCCCGCCGCTATGCGGTGCCCTGTCAGGTGTCGCTCGAGGAGTTCATGGCGTGCGGCGTCGGCGGCTGCGCCGGCTGCACGGTTCGGGTGCGCACTGCCGATGGGGATGCGATGAAGCGGGTGTGCGTCGACGGACCGGTCTTCGACGCGCTGCAGGTGTTCTGATCAGACCCTCTCCCCGGCGGACATCCCGCTGCGCGGCCCATTAGGCCGCCGGGGCGCCCCTCCCGAACGCGCGTTGCGGTACTCCCTGCGCCGCCGCGCGAGGACGTCAGCCGAAGTTGATCTTCGCCTCGAGATTGGCGCGTGAATCGGCGTTGGCGAGCGCGTGGGCGAGCTCGACCCGGCCTTGCTTGTACAGCTCGTGCAGCGCAGCGTCGAAGCTGCGGATACCCTGCTCGGCACTGGCCGCGATCGCCTCCTTCACCCCCACCACGTCACCCTTGTTGATCAGGTCCGCAATGTGCGGGGTATTGATCATGACTTCGACCGCAGCGACCCGATGCCCGTCCTTGCCCATCACCAGGCGCTGCGCGAGGATACCGCGCAGGTACTGCGACAGATCGAGGAAGATCTGCGCATGCTGCTCGGGTGGAAACATGTTGATGATGCGATCGAGCGTCTGCGCGCAGTTGTTCGCATGCAGCGTGGCGAGCACCAGATGGCCGGTGCCCGCGAGGTGGATCGCCGCCTCCATGCTGTCGCGATCGCGGATCTCCCCGACCAGGATCACGTCCGGGGCGGCGCGCAGCGCACCGCGCAGCGCGCGCGCGAACGATTTCGTATCACTGCCCACCTCGCGCTGATTGACGATCGAGCGCTTGTTGGCATGCAGGAATTCGACCGGATCCTCGATGGTGAGAATGTGGTCGGAGGCCGTCTCGTTGCGCAGGTTGATCATGGAGGCGAGCGTCGTGGACTTGCCCGAGCCGGCCGCGCCCACCACCAGCACCAGGCCGCGCTTGTGCTGGGCGAGCTCCGCGACCGTCTCCGGCAGCCCCAGCGTCTCGAAGCGCGGCATCTCCGCGGTGATGTAGCGCAGCACCACCGCAGGGGAGCTCCGCTGCATGAACACGTTGACGCGGAAGCGCCCGAGGCCGGGCTCGGAAATCGCAAAATCGAGCTCGAGCTCGCGCGCGAATTCCTCGCGCTGCTCGGGCG
>JAKADE010000563.1 GCA_021820785.1 Pseudomonadota bacterium | reverse complement strand
GTCGAAGAAGAATGTCCGGTTCATGCTGCGCTCGGTCCGCCCGTGCCCCCGGGGGGTTTCGCGATATGTCTAGGCATATTAGAATTTGGCTCCGCAAATGAAAAGGCCCCGGCAGTGCAATTCGATCGTTTGTGGCGCGGCGCGACCCTGGCGACACTCTCGCCGCGGCTGCCGGGCATCGGTCTGATCGAGCGCGGCGCGCTCGGCGTCGCGGACGGGCGGATCGTGTTTGCAGGGCCCGCCGCGGAACTGCCCGCTGGCGCCCATGCGCGCGAGGAAATCGATCTCGGCGGTCGTCTGGTCACCCCGGGTCTGATCGACTGCCACACGCATATCGTGTTCGGCGGTGAGCGCAGTGCGGAATTCGAGATGCGCCTCGCCGGGGCCGACTACCAGAGCATTGCCCGTGCCGGCGGCGGCATTCTCGCCACCGTGCGCGCCACCCGCGCAGCCCCGGAGCAGACCCTGCTGAGCGCAGCTGCGGAGCGGCTGCGCGTGCTGATGGGCGAGGGCGTCACCACGGTCGAGATCAAGTCCGGGTACGGCCTGGAGTTATCGCACGAACTGCGCATGTTGCGTGTGGCACGCGCGCTGGGGCGCAAGTTGCCGCTCGGGGTCGTCACTACGCTGCTCGCCGCCCACGCCGTACCGCCGGACATGGACCGCGAGGCGTATCTGCGTGCCATCCGCGAGGAAATGATTCCACGGGCGGCAGCCGAAGGCTTGGCCGATGCCGTCGACGGCTTCTGCGAGCGCATCGCCTTCAGCCCCGAGGAGCTGCGCGAAGTGTTCACGGCAGCTCGCCATCACGGCTTGCCGGTGAAGCTGCACGCCGACCAGCTCTCCGATGGCGGCGGCGCCTCGCTGGCGGCGCAATTCGGTGCTCTGTCGGCTGATCATCTGGAATGGACGAATGAAGCGGGCGTCGCGGCGATGGCGCAGGCCGGCACCGTGGCGGTGCTGCTGCCAGGTGCGTTTTATTGTCTGCGCGAGCAGCAGCGCCCGCCAGTTCAGACGCTGCGCCGCCACGGCGTGCGCATCGCGCTCGCGACTGACTGCAATCCTGGAACCTCGCCGCTGCTCTCGATCCTCACGGCCATGAATCTCGGCGCGATCCAGTTCGGTCTGACCGTCGAGGAGACGCTGGCGGCCGTGACCCGCGAGGCGGCGTTCGCCCTCGGGCGCCAGCACGACATCGGGACGCTCGAGTCCGGCAAGTCCGCGGACCTGGCCATCTGGAACGCGACCCGCGCAGCCGAGCTCGTCTACTGGATCGGCCGCAATCCCCTGTATGCCCGCATTTGGAGGGGCCATTGAGTTCCATCGTGATGACACCCGGCCGGGTCTCGCTGGCCGACTGGGCTGCGATTTATCGCGGTCACCCCGTTGCCCTCGATGAGCGTTGTTATGCCGGGATCGCGCGCGGTGCAGAGGCCGTCACGCGCATCGTGGCGCGCGGCGAGCCCGTGTACGGCATCAACACCGGATTCGGCAAGCTCGCCAGCGTGCGTATCGAGGCGGCCGATCTGGCCCGCCTGCAGCGCAATATCGTCCTGTCGCACTGCGCCGGGGTGGGCGAGATCATGCCCGCTCCCGTCACGCGGCTGATGTTGGCGCTGAAGATTGCCAACGTCGCACAGGGCGCCTCCGGGGTGCGCCCCGAGACGGTCCGGCAGCTCTGCGCGCTGCTCGAGCGCGACCTGCTGCCGGTCGTTCCGGCTCAGGGGTCGGTCGGTGCATCGGGCGATCTTGCGCCGCTGGCGCACTTAGCCTCCGTCCTGATCGGTGTCGGGGAGATCCGCCGGCCGGACGGAACGCGTGCGCCGGCCTCCGAGGCGCTGCACGAGGCGGGTCTCGAGCCGCTGACGCTCGCGCCCAAAGAGGGGCTCGCGCTCCTGAATGGCACGCAGTTCTCCACGGCCAATGCGCTCGCCGCGTTATTCGACATCGACACCGTGTTTCAATCGGCCCTGGTTACCGGGGCATTGTCCACGGAAGCCGCCAAGGGTTCCGACACGCCCTTCGATGCGCGCATCCATGCGCTGCGTGGTCATCGCGGCCAGATCGAAACGGCTGCGGCGCTGCGCGCGCTCATGGCCGGTTCGGCGATCCGTGATTCGCACCGCACGGCCGATCCGCGCGTGCAGGATCCGTACTGCCTGCGCTGCCAGCCGCAGGTCATGGGCGCGGCGCTCGATCTGCTGCGCCACGCAGCCGGCACGCTCGCATGCGAAGCCAACGGCGTGTCGGACAACCCGCTGATCTTTCCCGATGCCGATGAGGCCCTCTCAGGCGGCAACTTCCATGCCGAACCGGTGGCGTTCGCCGCCGACGTGATGGCGCTCGCGCTGTGTGAGATCGGTTCGCTCTCCGAGCGGCGCATCGCCATGCTGGTTGACCCGGCGCTCTCGGGGCTGCCGGCGTTTCTCACCCCGAGCGCGGGCCGGAACTCCGGACTGATGATGCCGCAGGGGACCGCCGCGGCGCTGGTGTCGGAGAACAAGCAGTGCGCTCATCCGGCCAGCGTCGATTCGATTCCGACCTCGGCCAACCAGGAAGACCACGTGTCCATGGCGGCGCACGGGGCGCGCCGCCTGCACCAGATGACCCGCAACGCCGCGGCGATCATCGGCATCGAACTGATCACCGCGGCACAGGGCTGCGACTTTCACCGCGGCCTGCGCTCGAGCGCGGCGCTCGAGGCGGTGCGCAGCGCGGTGCGCGCGCGCATCCCGCCGCTCGGCGAGGATCGCTATCTGCATGCCGATCTCGAGGCCGCCACCGAGCTGGTGCGCGAGCGGGCGTTGCCGAGAGCGGCCGGTGTTCCGCTGCCCGTACTGGAGCCGGTATGAACGAGTGGCTGGAAGTCGAGCGCGGCGATGCGCCGCTCGTGATCAGCTTTCCGCACACGGGCACGGAGTTGCCGGCGCCGATCGCCGAGCGGCTGGTCTCGCCGTGGCTCGCCCGCAAGGATGCCGACTGGTACGTCGATCGGCTCTACGCGATGGCACTCGCGCTCGGGGCCACCACGGTGCGCAC
>JAKADE010000562.1 GCA_021820785.1 Pseudomonadota bacterium | reverse complement strand
CGACGCGTTCGACATCATCATCGGCGAGTATGAGCGCCGCTGGAACCTGACCACGGACGGAAGTCTTTGGATCGTCGCCCCGGAATCAATCCGCGAAGTCGGCTGCATCCACACCTGCCAGGGCCTCGAAGTCGATTACATCGGCGTCATCATTGGACCCGACCTGGTGATGAAAGACGGTCATCTGCAGACGGTCCCGGAGGCCCGCGACCGGTTCGACAAATCCATCAAAGGGTACAAGAAGGATCTGGCAATCGATCCGCGCGGCACTCAGGCGAAAATCGACCGCATCATCAAGAACACGTACCGGACACTCATGACGCGCGGCATGAAGGGGTGTTACGTGTATGCCACGGACCCGGGCCTTCGGGAATACCTGCGCCAGCGCAGCGGCCGTTCCTGAGCCGCCTCATGCTGCGGGTCGGGTGGGCGAGCTGTGATCCTGCGCGCAGGCAGATCTGAACTCGACGGCGTCGTTGCCCCTGCGCCCTAACCGGCGGTGCGCCTCGATCCGCTCAGACGGAACACCTGATCGGCGCCCAACCCGTCGAAGAGCACGTCGTGGCAGCTGAACACGAGCACCTGCAGAGTGTCGGCCGCGCGGAACAGCACCCGATGAATCTGCCGGATCCGCAGCGGATCGGTGTTCACCAGGGAGTCATCCAGCACCAGAGGCAAGGTTCCCTCCCCGGCCAGCACCTCGGCGAGGCCGATCCGGGTCAGAAGCGCCAGTTGCTCCTGTGCGCCGCCGGAGAGCTCCTCGAACGGCTCGCTCAGCGCGTCGCCGCGCAGCCCCACCATCCCCAACGCTTCGCCCAGATCGAGGTCGCAGCCGGGAAACAGACTCGCCAGATACGGCCTGACCCGCTGCATCACCGGCGCCGTGAGGCGCTCCACCACGCGGGTACGCTCTTGCGAGAAGACATCCCATAGACGCTTCGCCGCCGCAGCCTGCCGCTCCAGACGCACCAGCTGGACGCGAGTCAGATCCGTGCGCGCCTGAGCGTCCTGCAACGTGTCATATGTTCCCATGCCGACCGCGGCATGCATCGCACCTGTGAGTTGCTGCACGCGGTCCCGGATCTCCTGGACGCGCCCCTGGAGGCTCTGCAGCGCCTGCGAGAGCCGCCGCGCATCGCGTTCGGCCTCCTCGCCCCCCAGGTCGGTGAACGCCCGTCGACAGTGCTCCACCGTCTGCTGCGCGAGCGCCCGATGGCCAATGTGCTCCTGCAGCGTCTGCGTCAGCGCATCCGCATCCGGTCGCGCGGCCCAGTCCCGCGCCAGACGCTCGTGCTCGGACTGCTTGTCTCGGCGGATCGCGTTCTGCGCCGCGATCTGCGCGCGGATACGGGTCAGTTCGGCATTCGCGCTGTCGCGTGCGCTGCGGGCGGATCGAACCTCGTCGTCGGCCGCAGCAAGCGGCGCCTCCAGCGATTCCGCGCTGCCGGCCACCGGCTTCTGCGGTCCGAGTCGCTCGAGTTCCGCCTCGGTGCGCAGCAGTTCGTCCCGCAACCCGTCCCGTGACTTGGACCATGTGGCACGCGCCTGAGCCGTCAGCTGCTCGATCTTCCGGGTCATCTGCTGGATGCGTTCGCAGGCAACACGCGCCTGCGCCACGGTTTCGACACCCAGACGGGTCAGTGCGTCCGCGAGTTCAGCCTCGGCCTTGGCGTTCGCATCGCGCAGCGCATCGAGCGTCCCACGGCCCGGCCGAACCTCGACGGCGGCCAGGTCGCCCAGCTGGACCGTCCGGTTCTCGACCACGTCGAATTCCAGCCTCGTCCCGGCCGGATGCGCAGTTCCGTCGACGTGCGCGGCCTGCTGGAGCGTCACCACGACACTGACGGCAGCACCGTGCAGATGCGCTTCCGCCGTGCGCGCCGAGGCCTCGAGGCGCTGCAGTTCTCCGAGTGTCTCCTCGCGGATGTCGGGCTCACGGGCACGCAGCTGCTGCGCCTCCAAGCGCTCCCGCTCGATACGGTCGAGTTCCGAGACCTTGTCGTGCAGCTCCCGGCGCCGCTCGTTCAATTCACCGCGGCGGGCTTCCCGCCGCGCCTGCTCGAGCGCTGCGCCCGCGGCCTTGAGCGCTTGCTCGGCCGCTGATACGCGTCGAAGTGCAGACTCTGCATCCGTCTCGAGCACCTGCTGGTGCGACATCAGGCCTTCCAGGCCCGCATCCAGCTCGGCGGATTCTTTGGCCAGCCGCCGGAGCGTCGCATCGGCCTGCTGCCGTGCATTCAGGTCCTGCTCGGCACTGCTCGCCGTCACGATCGCGGTCTTGAGCGCGCCCTCGGCGGCGGCCCACTGCGTGCCGGCGCGCCGCGCGGCCGCGGCGCGCTCATCCGCCGCAGCCGCCTCCCGCTTCGCGGCCTCCAGTCGGTCCGAAAGCGAGGTCAATTCCGCGCGCGCACCCTGCAGGTCGGCCGCGGTCTGCTCGCGAGCCTCGTGCGCCTTCTGGGCCGCCTGCTGCGCGGCCTCGGCTTCCGCAAATGCCTTGCGCGCATTGCGCAGCAGCGTCGTCTCTTGGCCCGTCGGGGTGGAGTAGCGCTCGTAGACCTCATGGATGCGGCCCATCAGCTGCTGACCCTTCGCCGAAATCGCGGCCACGCCGATTTCCGCGGACAGCCGCTCCTGGAGCCGGGCGCGCCCGTCTTCGTTGAGATCCTCACTCGTCCCGCGTCGCGACGCCCCCTGGGGCACCATCAGCAGCGGCCAGATCCCCAGTTCGTCTGCGTGCGGCGTGCGCGAGCCGCTCGCCCGGGTACCCAGAAGGCGGCGCAGCTCATCTTCGGCCTCCTCGGCGCGCAGCGTCGCACCGCCGCCGGCGAGCTGAGCCGAGGCCCCCTTGAGGAACTGCTTGTGCAGTTCGTACTGACGACCTTCGATCTCGAAGGCGAGTCGCACCGATGGCGCCTCTGAGGTACTCCAGCTCTGCAGCCGCTGCTTGTGCTGCGCCGCGCCCTTGTGCGACTCGAACAGCGCGAACTGAATCGCCTGGAACAGCCGGCTCTTGCCCGCCTCGTTGGGACCGAGCACGAG
>JAKADE010000561.1 GCA_021820785.1 Pseudomonadota bacterium | reverse complement strand
TACGGCTGGCGGTATCCCGCCGGGGTCAAGCGCCAGGTGTAGAACCCGGCGAACGGCAGAATGCAGCGCTGGCTGTTGAGCCAGGGACCGCGAAAGAGCGGACTGTCTTCGAGCGATCCGACCGCCAGACGCAGCCACAGACCGGCCGACGCGTCGCCCTTGGCCCACGCCGGGGTCAGTCCCCAGCGCATCATCACGGCTTCAGACTGGTCGGCATAGAGACGCACCGCCGGGACGTACCGGGTGGGCGCCACGTTGAAACTCGCCGAGAAGCGCCACCACCTGCACTGGGGGGCAAGTTCACGCTCGACCAGATCCTGTTCCGGCAGTACGTATCGCTCGCACATGCGTGAACCATAGTCCATACCGACCGCATCGCCTGTGACGCGCTGCACGAGTTGGCGCACGAGCGCTTGCAGCGCGGCACGCCCTGCCGAGGACCGCGCCGCGTCTCCTTCGCGCGACGCAGCGCTGCAAAACACCTCAAATTCAGCGGCTTAGGCATCAATGACCCCGTTCGGTGATCACGGACTCGCGCTCGAGGCGCACCGGGCCGGTCGAGTGCCGGGACCGATGGCCCGCATCGGCGCGCCAGGCGACCGCGAACATCACCACCCCCATGAGCGCGACGATCAGGACCTGAGCGAGCGCGCTCGGCCCATGGGCCCGCGGGGGCCCGATCAGCGCATCGGCGAGCACGCACACCGGAATGTGCGCGGCGAAGACCTGCAAGGAGTTGCGGCCCAGCAATTCGAGCACCTTCACGCGTGCCCGGCGCAGCAGCGGCAACAGCGTCGGGGTGAGCACGAGGCCGAGCGCCACGGCATCGAGGATTCGCAGCGGGCCGAGTTTCCACTTGTCGACCAGCGCCGAGCGATCCGTGACCTGCACGGAGAGCACCGCGGCATGATGGCGCCAGATGAGAAATACGACGACGATTGCCGCGGCGCTCGCCAGAACGAGCGGCGCGCGAGTCCAGCGCAGGTCCGCGCTCGCCCACCGGTGCTGGCCCGCGCCGATCCACACGCCGGACACCCAGACCAGCTGCCAGCCGAACCAGTTGAATGCGCCGAATGCGTCGAGCGGCAGCGGCACACCGGCGCCCGACACCCAGCCATACAGCAGGCGTGCGCCGTGCAGCTGTGCGAACAGCCACACCACGACCGAACCACTGAGGATGGTCCACCAGCCGATGCGCTCGCCGGCGCTCAGGATCGCCGGCGTCAACACCAGAAACACGATGTACATCGGCAGGATGTCGAGCAGTGGCGGCTTGTAGATGAGCAACGGACTGCTCGCGAGCGCCCAGATGGGATGATGGAAGAACACTTCCAGATAATCGTAGAGCGATGCGCTGGAGAACCAACGGACCGCGGCCACCGCCGCAGTGAAAATCAACGCGAGCAGCAGCAGGTGGTAACCATAGAGCGTGCGGGCACGATGCAAGAGCCGGCCGCGCACGTACTCGAGGCCGCGCTGAACCATCAGCGGCGTGTAGATGGATCCGACCAGAAATCCCGACAGAAATACGAAGCCCGTAGCGGCCGAGGCATAGCCGAACGGCTCGTTTGCATACGGGCTCAGCGCGGTGGGCAGATGCACCGCCGCCATCAACAGCAAAAATGTACCCCGCAGGGCGTCCAGGTCGTTGCGACGCGCCATCCATCTCCTGCATGCGGTCGGTGGCAAACGCGGCCCGGCGGCGCGCTGTTGCCGTGCACTCGTGCACGCCAATGTCGCAGCACGAGCGGCACGGTGGTTCGCCACAGCCGCCGCAGAGCACCCCTACATCGGTTCGACGGCGAGATCACGGGCAGGTTCCATCGCATCGTCACGCATCTTCTGCACGCATCACACCCCACCGACACGCGTCCACATACGGCGACACTCCTGTGGTGCATATCGACACACGCACCGATGCGACGTACGGCATCCCGAGCTCGGCCGCGGTGCCCCCCTCCGTTGTGCGAAGCCCATGCCCGGCGTCTGTCGGTGCTCGAGCGATTTCCTGAGCGCAGCGCCAGCGCGAACTCTATAATTCCACGCGCATCGTTGCGCCATTGCGAGGATCGCTCAGCGCCGCGAGCAATGCCGAGCGACATCCGTCGGGCGCTCAGCGCGCCTCTGGGGACTTTGCCATGCCACACCTTTCGCATGCGCCGGCCGACCATTACAGTCCCGAGCGCTCCGCCGTCACGGATCTGAACATCCGCTTAGTCGCGCTGCGTCGAGCCACGCCATTTGTGCGGCGCGTCGCCGCAGGTGCGCATCTGGGCATCCTCTCGGCGTGCGCCGCGCTCATGGCCTATCTTCCGGCCCGGGCCGTAGGGCTCAGCGAGAGCTTCTGGAGCGCCATCACGGCGATCGCCGTCGTGCAAACGGAGTTTCAGGCCACCCGGTCCACTGCGCGCGATCAGTTCGTCGGTGCGGCCATCGGGGGGCTTTCCGGGATCGGCGCACTTCTGGCACTGGGCCACGATCTCGCGGCATACTCGACCGCCGTCGTGCTCTCGGTCATTGTGTGCTGGGTGCTCAACATGGGCTCTGCGAGCCGCCTGGCGGGCATTACGGCCACGATCATTCTGCTGGTGCCGCACGCTGGCAGCGCCGAGCAGATGCTCATCGCGCGCGTCAGCGAGGTCGGCTGGGGCGTCTGTGCCGGGGTCGCCACGGTCTGGCTCGCTGCTCGATTTCCGGCCGAGCGGCTGCTGCGGCTGCGCGAGAGCCGCTCGTGACGGCGCGTGCGGTTGCGATCGGTACGCCGCGCGAGCGTCTCCATGCACACCCCTGACGCAACCCGCCGCCTGCTCGATCTGCTCCAGATCGACTGGCCGATCATCCAGGCGCCGATGGCCGGCGTCTCGACGCCGCAGATGGCCGCGGCCGTCTCCAATGCCGGTGGGATGGGCTCCCTCGGTGTCGGCGCCATGAGTGCCGCTGCCGCGGCTCAGGCCATCGCGACCTTTCGGGCGCTCTCGCAGCGTTCGCTCAACGTCAACGTCTTCTGCCACGCGCCCGCCCGGCCGGATCCGGTCCGTGAGGC
>JAKADE010000560.1 GCA_021820785.1 Pseudomonadota bacterium | reverse complement strand
GATGGCGGGTCACGAGTCCGGCGGCCTCGAACTGGGTGAGGACCCGGTAGACGGTTGCGAGTCCGATGTCCTCGTGCGAATCGAGCAGGGTGCGGTAGATGTCCTCGGCCGACAGATGCCGCGTCTCGCTGCCGGCGAGGATCTCGAGGATCTTCACGCGCGGCAGCGTGACTTTCAGGCCGGCTTTACGCAGGTCCTTGCTTTCCACGCGTTGCGATCCTCCGGATGTGGCCGCCGCAGGGAACCGCGGCGGCGCTTGCCCGATCAGGTATGATCCGCCCAATTATTGCCCATCGGACCTCCATGCGACCAGTTCAATTGACCTCTGCTGTGCGTCTCGCCGCCCTGCTCGCGGCGCTCTCGGGCCTGCTCGCCGGCTGCGTCTACCGCATGTCGATCCAGCAGGGCAATTATCTCGACGGCCATACCGTGCGGCAGCTGAAGGTGGGCATGACTCGCGTCCAGGTGCGCTATCTGCTCGGCACCCCGATGATCCAGGACGTCTTCGACACCAACCGCTGGGACTACGTCTACTACTTCAAGCGCGGCTACGTGGAGCGGCCGATCGAGAGCCGCGTGACGGTGTACTTCCACGACGGCAAGGTCAGCCGCTTCCGGCTCCTCAACGTGCCGAAGGGTCAGCCGATCGCCCCGGGGCTGCTGCCCTCGGTGAAGAAATTCCCGCTGCTGTAGCTCAGCGCCGCGCCGATCCGAGGCGCGCGCGGCGGCGTTCGCGCGGATTCTGGATGAGCGGCCGGTACAGCTCGATGCGGTCCCCGTCGGCCGGCCGCGCATCGCGTGCGCAGGGCTCGCCGAATATCCCGACCGGCGCACTGTCCCAGGGAACCGGGACGTCGGGCGCCGCGCGGCGTGCGGCACTCAGGGCCGCGGCGACGTCCGCATCCTCTTCGAGCTCCACCGGCCAGAGAAACTGCCGCTGCGCGGTGGCGTAGGCCACCAGGCAGCGCTTCGGCGCAGCGCTCACGGCGCGGCCACCCCTTCGGCCGGCTGCAGGGCACGGCTGCGGGCCACGAAGGCATCGACCAGGGAGCCGACCGTTTCGGCGAAGATGCGCTCGAAGAGCACCGCGGACAGGGAACTCTTGAACTGGAAGCGCAGCAGCAGCTCGACCTGCGTGCCCTCCCCGGCGGGCGTCAGGCGCCACTCGCCCTCGAGCGCGCTGAACGGGCCGTCGACCAGGCGCATGTGCACGCGCTGGTACGGCTCGAGCGCGTTGCGGGTGGTGAACTCCCCGTTGAACGGCCCACGACGCACGCCGATGGTGGCAACGATCTCACTGTCGCTTCGCGAGAGCACCCGCGAGTGGGTGCACCACGGCAGGAACTGCGGATAGCTGTCGATGTCGTTGATCAGCGCGAACAGTCTGTTCGGCGGCAGCTTGATGAGCGCCGAGCGCTTGACCTCTCGCATGGGCGGTATTGTCCCAGCATCGCCCCGGCATCGACAAGAGCCGCCGGCGCGCCCGCGCGCCGCGCGCACGCTACAATGCGCGCCCCCGACCGACCCGAAGAGCCGATGCCCGCCAAGCCCGCCGCCCCTGCCCGGCTGATCGCCGAGAACCGCAAAGCGCGCTTCGAGTACTTCATCGAGGAGCGCTACGAGGCGGGCCTCGCGCTGCAGGGCTGGGAGGTCAAATCCATGCGGGCCGGCAGAGCGCAGCTCACCGAGTCCTACGTCTACCTGCGCAACGGCGAGGCGTTCCTCTTCGGCGCGCACTTCTCGCCGCTCGCGGCGACCTCCACGCACGTGCTCGCCGATCCGGCGCGCACGCGCAAGCTGCTGCTCAATCGCAGCGAGCTCAACGGCCTGATCGGCGCGGTCGAGCGGCGCGGCTACACGCTGATCCCGCTCGATCTGCACTGGAAGAACGGCCGCGCCAAGCTCACCGTGGGCCTCGCCAAGGGCAAGAAGCAGCACGACAAGCGCGCCACGGAGAAGGACCGCGACTGGGAGCGCGACAAGGCACGCCTGCTGCGCCGCGGCTGAGGCCCCGTGGCGGCCCGGGGGTGGTCTGTGTATAATCACAGGCTCGCAAGGGACCGCGAGTGCAGTGCCCGGCGGTCAGACCGCGCAGCTTAAGCATTCGCGGCGCTGTCCAGAACGCGCACGGACGGGTATGCTGGGCGGGTGATGATTCTCTTCTGGGGGCGACCGGTTTCGACGTGGGTTGCGAACCTTCAGAGGCGTACCGAGGCGCAGTGCCCTCGTAAATCTCGCTGCAAAACTATAGTTGCCAACGACGACAACTTCGCTCTCGCCGCCTAACCGCGGCTGACCTTCGACCGGTCCGTGCCTGTGCGGCCGACTCGAGGGACGCGTTCACAGGCTCGCGATCCGGTGTGCGACGGGCCGGGTCGTTAAGAGTCACCGTCCGCTGGCGCTTCGTCTTCCCTGCCCCTCGGGTAGCGCGGCGCGAGAACCAAAGAGCGGGCTACGTACGTAGAGCCTGAAGTCTAGGACTTGCGGACGGGGGTTCGATTCCCCCCGCCTCCACCATTTCCCCGCCCCGCCGCATCCGGCGGGGCCGAGACGGGGCGCGCTCGCGCCCGACCCCGATCGGGGCTTCCAACAAACATCAACTCGCGCGCTGCAGCGCGTTTCTCGTGCGCGACAAAATGCGTTAAGCTCCGAACTGATCAGCGTGTTGGATGGAGTGCGTGATCTGTCGCCACTCGGCGACAATGGGCCGGTGTTGTGCCGCAGACGAAGCGTCCGACTTAAGCTGTGGCGTCGAACGACAGGCTCCGCGAGAAACTGGTGACCAAAAAGAATCGGATATCCTTCGCCGCGTTACTGACGCTTGCCTCCTTCGCCTGCGCCCTCGGGCGCGCCGCCGCGCCGGCCCGAGACACCCCGCCGCAGCGACCCTTCACCTTCGCCACCGTCGAGCACCTGGCGGCGCTGCGCGCCGAGCATCCCTACCACGTTCACTCGACGCCGCTGCCGGGCGTGCTGCGCCGCCTGAGCTATGCGCAGTATCACCAGATTCATTTCCGTGCCGCCGATGCGCTGTGGCGCGGCCG
>JAKADE010000559.1 GCA_021820785.1 Pseudomonadota bacterium | reverse complement strand
ATCGCGCTCGCGGTAGTGGTGGCCGCGGGGCTCGCGGCGGTGACGCTGGTGCTGGCGCCGCGGGCCACCTTCCAGGCCCTCACGCTGCGCGACAAGGCGATCCGCGCCGGGCAGTTCGCGCCGCTCCAGCCCGGACAGTTCCGTTCCTTCGGCGGTGGCAGCGCGGTGGTGTACGCCCAGCAGGTCGAGCCGAACGGGGCGCTCGGCAATGTGTTCATCGAGCGCACCCGCGGCCGCACCGTCGAGGTCGCAGTGGCCAACCAGGCGCGCCACACGGTCTCTCCGGACGGTGAGACCCAGACCATCGAGCTGTATCACGGCGAGCGCTTCGAGGGCGTGCCGGGCAGTGCGCAGTTTCGGATCATGCGCTTCGCCGAGCACACCGTGCCGATCCCGATGCCGCCGGCGAATCAGGTCGTGACCGACCTCGATGCGGCGCCGACTGCGGCGCTGTACGCCTCGACGGATCTGCGCCAGCAGGCGAAGCTGCAGTGGCGCATCGCACTGCCGCTGATGTGCCTGGTGCTCGCGATCGTGGCGCTGCCGCTCTCGCGGCTCAGACCCCGCCAGGGCCGCTACGCGCGCGTGTGGGTGGCGCTCGTGCTGTACGTGGTGTACCTGAACCTGCTCTCCGCCGGCGAGGAGTGGCTCGGGCACGGCAAGATCCCGCTGGTGCTCGGGTTGTGGTGGGTGCACGCCGTGGTGATCCTGCTCGCGGTGGCGATGATGCGCGGACCGGAGTTCGCCGGCCGGATGCGCTTTTTCGGGGCCCGCGCATGAGCATCCTGGATCGTTACGTGGTGCGCGCCATCCTCGGCTCGGTGATGCTGGTGCTGGCGGTGTTCCTGGTGCTCGGCGGGCTGTTCGCCTTCATCAGCCAGCAGGGCGACATCGGCGTGGGCCATTACACGCTGCTCGATGCGCTCTGGTTCACCCTGCTGAACCTGCCCCAGCAGGCCTATCAGCTGCTGCCCATCACGGCGATGATGGGCTCGCTGCTCGGCCTCGGCGCGCTTGCCCGCGGCAGCGAGATCGTCGTGTTGCGCGCCACCGGTATGTCAGTGGCACGCCTTGCGGGCGCGGCGCTGATCGCCGCGGCGGTCCTGATCGCTCTCGAAGCCGTGGTCGGGGAGTTCGTCGCCCCGCAGCTGCAGGAGGCGGCCAACCAGCAGCGCGCCTTCAGTCAGTACGGCACGATCAGCTTCGGCGGCGGCACTGGGGCATGGGTGCGCGACGGCGATCTGATCCTCAACGTCGCGCGCCAGTCGAGTTCGCGCCAGTTCGGCGGTATGCAGGTCTTTCAGCTGTCCCCGGCGCACCAGTTGCTCGCGGTCGGACACGCCACGCGCGCCACGGCGGCCGGCCACGACCGCTGGCTGCTCGATCACTATACGGCCTCGCACTTCACCGGGGATCGCGTCACGGTGCGCGCGCCGGGCAGCAAGGTACTGCACTCGGACGTCTCGGCGAGCTTTCTCGGCTTCACCGTGCAGGATCCGGAGCAGATGACGCTGCGCTCGCTGTGGCAGCTGATCGGCTACCTGCACACCAATTCGCTCGATGCCGGCCAGTACGAGTTCGCGTTCTGGTCGCGCATCGCGCGCATCGTGGCGATCGCATTTGCGGTGCTGCTCGCCGTGCCATTCGTGCTCGGCTCGATGCGCTCGGCCGGTGCTGGGGCGCGCGCGATGCTCGCGCTCGCCATCGGCATCGGCTTTTTCCTCCTGCAGCGGCTCATCGAGAGCGGCACCATCGTCTTTCACCTCAATCCGGTGATCGTCGCGTGGCTGCCGACGGCGCTGCTGGCGACCGTGACGCTCCTGCTGCTCGCCCGCGCCCGCTGAGGCGCCTCAGGCGGCCGGTTTGCGCGCCGCCGGGGTGCGGTGCCGAGCCAGCGGCTGCAGCAGCCCCGAGAGCGGCTGGAAGATCTGCCGGTAGCTGTAGCCGGGAATTCGGTACTGCCAGCCGTGCACGCGGGCCGCGAGGCGCGCGGCTGCCTGCGCGGCCTTCGGCCCGACGGCGCGTGCGGTCAGCTCGATGTAGTGCGGCCCGTGTTTGGCCGTCTGGAAGCCGCTCACGGTCACGCTCAGTCCCGAGAACGTGGTGAACACGGCGCTCGAGAGCGGTACGCCGCGCGGCGGCGGGAGCGCCTTGCGCACATCATTGAGTGTCAGGTTCGAGAGCGCGCTCGCGAGCACATCGGCCGCGCCCGGACCGCTGAGCTTGCGTCCGGGCGGAACGCCGAGCACACGAAAATGGGGATCCTGGGCTGCGGCCCGCTCGATGCGATACGGACGCTCGCGCGCGACATGCTCCTCGACGCTGCGCACCTGCTGATGTTGCAGGTCGATGATGATCGGGCTCAGCCACTGCGCCGGTTTCGCCTCGGCCATGACCAGGGGGGCGGCGAGCAGACTCTGCTTGTGGCCGACGCGCCGCACGTAGGCGCCGCTGCCGCCGTCGCTGTGCCCGACGATCAGCGACCAGGTGTGCGCCGGGCTCACCAGGTCGATGCGCACGCCGCTCGCGCCCGCGGCGCCCGGGGACTGCACGCCAAGCGCCGCATAGTCGGCGGCGAGTCGGGTCTTGCGTTCCACCGCCTTGAGATCGCCGAGGTCGATCAGCAGTTTGCGCAACTTGCCGGAGTCGGCCGGGTAGCCGCGCTGCTTGACCTGCCACCGATGCGCGCCCTTGAGCAGTGTGACGTGCCGGCCGTCGGCGCCGCTGATGCGCACCTCGGTGAGCGCATTGAGGTGCGCTGTGAGTCCGGGCAGGACCGGCGTGCCGGCGACCGACGCGCTGCTCTGCTGCGCGCGGTGCGATACCCAGACCGCCAGCAGCAGCACCGCGAAGCTGATGACGAACAGGATGGCCAGATGGCGTTGTTTCATGACTCGCTCCCGGAGTGCTGGCGGGCGCGGCGGCGGCGGCGCAGCGCCGCGCCGGCGAGCGCCGCCAGCGCGAACACCGCCGGCATGACGATGATGTTGATGACCTTCAGCTCCGTGCCGAGCGCATCGATGCTGCGCACGAGCCCCGCCTGCACGG
>JAKADE010000558.1 GCA_021820785.1 Pseudomonadota bacterium | reverse complement strand
CGAGCTGTCACCAGCGGCAGGGTCGAGAACTCGCACACGGCTCACACGCCGCGATGCTTGCGCTTCAGCCGGGCAAGCGAGCCCCTCCGACCTGCGCAACGTGCCACGGCAGCCACGCTGTCGCGCCGGTTGCGAGCCCGGGATTCCGGCGGCACGTCACCCGAACCTGTGCCAGGTGCCATGCGCGGGCCTACCGGTCCTACATGAGCACCCCGCATGGACAAGCCGCCGCTCTCGGACTGAAGCAGGCTCCCGGTTGCACCGGCTGTCATGATCCGCACCGCGCGCTCGCGCCCGATCGATCCGGCTCGCAACCCTCCAGCGCCGACCGTGCGCTCACGTGCGCCCGATGTCATGCCGGCGCCACGGCGCGGCTCGCCGGCTACGATCCGCATCCGCAGCCCGATGACCCCGCCCGGTCGCCGCTGCTCGCCTACAGCCACTATTTCATGGTGGCGCTGCTCGCCGGCGTGTTCGGCTTCTTCGGGCTGCATACGCTGCTGTGGCTGCAGCGCAGCCTGGTCGGGCGGATCCGCGCAGAATTGCCGCCGCTCACGCACTTCAGCGGACCACACATCCAGCGCTTCACCGTCGTCGACCGCCTCACCCACCTCGTCGTCATTCTCAGCTTCATGCTGCTGGCGCTCACCGGACTGGCCCTGATGCATCCGACGACACTCTGGGGTCAGGCGATCAGCGGGTTCTTCGGGGGACCGGCGAGGATGCGGCTGATCCACCTGGTGAACGGCGGCATCACTTTCGGCTATTTCCTCTTCCACCTGCTGTATCTGGCTTACCGTGCGCTGGTGAAGAAGCAGCGTTACGCGCTGCTCGGACCGGATTCTCTGGTGCCGAACGCTCAGGACATGCGTGACATCTGGCACAACTTCCGCTGGTTCTTGTACCTCGGACCACAACCGCGCATGGGTCGCTGGACATACTGGGAGAAGTTCGACTACTGGGCGGTGTTCTGGGGTGTCGCCATGATTGGCGTATCCGGGCTGATGCTCGCCGCACCGGTGTTCTTCACGCACTTCGTGCCCGGGATCGCGCTCAACGTCGCCTTTGTCGTGCACTCGGAAGAAGCCGTGCTCGCGACCGGATTCATCTTCATCTTTCACTTCTTCCATAATCATTTCCGCCCGGAAAAATTCCCGATCGACGTCTCGATTCTCACCGGCCGGGTTCCGCTCGAGCGCTTCAAGGAGGAACGACCGCTGCAGTACGAAGCCCTTGTGCAGGAGGGCAAACTCGAGGCGTCGCTCGTTCCGCCGCCCTCACGAGGATTGACGGTCATCTCGGTGGTATTCGGTCTGGCGGTAGTAATCACCGGCATGGCGCTGATCGCGCTGGTGATCTTCGCCGGGTGAAGACAACCCAACGATGTGCACTGCGGCCGTCAAACGGGGAGAGACCGGGAGATCCCGGCGCCCTCCCCGCGCCGTCTCATTTGTTGGCTTCTTGCGCCCAATAGGCCGCGACGTCCGCCATTTGCGCATCAGTCAGGGTCAGCTTGCGAGGGTGCATGACCTTGCCAGCCACCACCTGATGGATCAACGCATCGATCTGTGCGGCGCTTTTGCCTTTCCAACTCGCCGGATCGTGGCACGAACTGCAGACCTGCTCGACGATCTTTCCGCCCGCAGCCGCATCCGCGGCCCTGGCCGCCGCGGACGCGCCGAGTGCGGCTGCAATGGCAATCACGACCATGGTATGTCTGAGCATGCTCAATCCCTCCGCCTCAATGACTGGCGCTATCTGACGCCGTTGGGCTCGTGGCGCGAATACGTAGTACTGCCTAGAGCGCACCGGGCCGCGGCCCACCGGGACCTCCGGGGCGGAGCGGGCCGATCGACGACATCCATCCGCTCATCCTCTGATGCAGGGAACCGGCCCCCATGAATCACCCGATGACCACACGGCCGCCCGAACCGACCGTCGCGACCCTCTCCGGCAACTCGCTGGCAGCGCGCCTGCGGCGACTGTTCCTCGCAACGCGGCCCGCGTTTGCACCTGCGTCGCTTGCCCCGGTGCTCCTCGGCAGCGCTTGGGGTGGCCGCGTCGCCGGACGCTTCCTCTGGCTGCCGGCGCTGCTGGCCTTGCTCGCCACGCTGTTGGTCCATTTCGGGGCCAACGTGCTCAACGACGTGGCCGATGAGCTTTCCGGCGCCGATCGCGGCAACGAGGAGCGGATCTTCCCGTACACCGGCGGCTCCCGGTTCATTCAGAACGGGTTGCTGAGCGTCCAGGAGATGACCGTCTGGGGCGCCACGCTGCTCGCCGGTGCCGTGATCCTCGGCTTCGTGCTCGCGGATCTGCGCGGCGCGGGGGTGATCGCTTTCGGACTGGTCGGCGTGGCGCTCGCCATCGCCTACTCCCTGCCGCGCGCCCAGCTGGCGGCGCGCGGCCTGGGTGAAACAGCCATCGCCGTCGCCTTCGGCATCCTGCCCGTCACCGGTGCCGCCTGGCTGCAGAGCGGCCGGCTCGATGCGCGGAGCCTGCTGATCTCAATCCCCGTCGGGCTCTGGGGCGCGGCCATCCTCCTGATGAACGAGGTACCCGACCGCAGTGCCGATGCACGCGCCGGCAAGGCGACGCTGGTGGTGCGCTGGGGCGTCGCAGCCACCCGCCGACTGTACCTGGCGCTGCAGTGGGGGGCGTGCGCGGCATTCGTACTCGCCGCTGCACTGCGCTGGATTCCGCCCTGGTCGGGGCTGTTCGGCCTCGCACTGGTCCCGGCCGGATGGCGCGCCGCGGGCACCATCCGGGAAAACGCCACGCGCGCTGAACTCACCCGTGGCATTCAGGCGACGCTCGGCATTCATCTCGCCGGTTCGGCGCTGCTCTTGACGAGTGTGCTGTGCTCGCTGCTGCCGCGTTGAACGCGCAGCGCCACGCTCGACTCACAGCCGGTAGATGAACGACACCGCGACACTGTCGAGCGTATAACGGTAGGGCTGCTCGCCGAGGGCGAGCAGCAGCGGAATCGTCGTCGGGTCAACACCCTCGAGCGCCCAGTCGCTCGAGTCGAACTGGTCCCGGCGATACT
>JAKADE010000557.1 GCA_021820785.1 Pseudomonadota bacterium | reverse complement strand
CCCAGGCACTGTCTCCCGGGGAACTACAGCGTCTCGATGCGTACTGGCGGGCAGCGAATTACCTCTGTGTCGGGCAGATCTACCTGCGGGACAATCCGCTGCTGCGCGAGCCGCTCGCACCCGAGCACATCAAGGCGATGCTGCTCGGTCACTGGGGAACGACACCGGGACAGAACTTCATCTATGCGCATCTGAACCGTGTGATCCGCGCGCATGATCTGGACATGATCTACCTCTCCGGTCCCGGGCACGGCGGGCCGGCGCTGGTCGCCAACACCTACCTGGAGGGAACCTACAGCGAACTGTATCCGCAGATCTCCCAGGACGAGGCGGGACTGAAGAGACTGTTCACGCAGTTCTCCTTCCCCGGCGGCATCCCGAGCCACGTCTCTCCGGAGTGTCCGGGCTCGATTCACGAGGGCGGCGAACTCGGTTACTCGCTGAGCCACGCCTGTGGGGCGGTGCTCGACAATCCGGATCTCATCGCCGCGTGCGTGGTCGGTGACGGCGAGGCCGAGACTGGTCCGCTCGCCGGCAGCTGGCACCTGAACAAGTTTCTCAACCCGGCGCAGGACGGCGCGGTGCTGCCGATTCTGCATCTGAACGGTTACAAGATCGCCAACCCCACCGTGCTCGCGCGCATCGAGCGCGAGGAACTCGAGCAGCTGCTCAGCGGGTGCGGCTGGCGGCCGTACTTCGTCAGCGGCGCCGAGCCGCAGACGATGCACCAGCTCATGGCCGCGACGCTCGATACGGTGATCGGGGAGATTCGCGCGATCTGGCGTGCCGCGCGCGCCCCCGGCGCGAAGAACGCGCGGCCGCGCTGGCCGATGATCGTGCTCGAGAGCCCCAAGGGCTGGACCGGGCCGAAGCAGCTCGACGGCAAGACCATCGAGGGGAGCTTTCGCGCCCACCAGGTGCCGATCACCGACCCGGCGAGCAATCCCGAGCACCTCGCGGCGCTCGAGGCGTGGATGCGCAGCTACCGGCCCGAGGAGCTGTTCGAGCAGGGGCGGCTGCGTGCCGAGCTCGCCGAGCTCGCTCCGCGCGGCGCCCGGCGCATGGGCGCGAACCCGCATGCGAACGGCGGATTGCTGCTGCGCGAGCTGCAACTGCCGGAGTTTCGCGACTACGCGCAGCCGGTGCGCGCCCCCGGAGCGCTCGAGGCGTCCGACACCGCCACGCTCGGGGTCTTCCTGCGGGATGTGATTCGCCTGAACCCGAGCACCTTTCGCCTGTTCGGGCCGGATGAGACCGTCTCGAACAAGCTGCAGGCAGTGTTCGAGACCTGCAATCGCCAGTGGGAGGCGCGCACGCTGCCCGGAGACGAGTTCCTGGCCCCGAGCGGCCGGGTGCTCGAGATCCTGAGCGAGCATCAGTGCGAGGGCTGGCTCGAAGGCTACCTGCTCACCGGACGCCACGGCCTGTTCGGCTGCTACGAGGCGTTCATCCACATCATCGACTCGATGTTCAATCAGCACGCCAAGTGGTTGAAAGTCACCGCCGGCATCCCCTGGCGGCGGCCGATCGCCTCGCTGAACTACCTGCTCACCTCGCACGTCTGGCGCCAGGACCACAACGGCTTCACGCACCAGGATCCGGGCTTCATCGATCATGTCGTCAACAAGAAGGCCGGGGTCGTGCGGGTGTACCTGCCGCCGGATGCGAATTGTCTGCTGTCGGTGATGGACCACTGTCTGCGCAGCCGTCACTACGTCAACGTGGTCATTGCCGGGAAGCATCCGGCGCCGCAGTGGCTGCCGATCGACGCGGCCGTGACGCATTGCACCGCCGGCATCGGTATCTGGGACTGGGCGAGCAACGATGCGGGCGTCGAGCCGGACCTGGTGATGGCCTGCGCCGGGGACGTTCCGACACTGGAGACGCTGGCGGCGGTGGCCATGCTGCGCGAGGGGCTGCCGGAGCTGAAGATCCGGGTCGTCAACGTCGTCGATCTGATGCGGCTGCAGCCGAGCAGCGAGCATCCGCACGGGCTGAGCGATGCGGACTTCGATTCGCTGTTCACCCGGGACAAGCCGGTGATCTTCGCCTTTCATGGCTATCCGTGGTTGATCCATCGTCTGACCTACCGGCGTCACAACAATGCCGGTCTGCACGTGCGCGGCTACAAGGAAGAGGGGACGATCACCACGCCGTTCGACATGACTGTCCTTAACGACATGGACCGCTTTCATCTGGTGCAGGATGCGATCGACCGGCTGCCGCAGCTTGGCGATCGCGGCGCTTACCTGAAGGAACGCGCCCGCCGGCTGTTGATCGAGCACGCCGCGTACATCCGTCGTCATGGTCGCGACATGCCGCTGGTGGCGGACTGGAAGTGGCCCGACGGGTCTGCGGCGCGCGCCTGAGTGCCGGGCCGGATGCAACTCGTCACGGTCAACAGCGGCTCGACGTCGATCAAGCTCGCCGCGTTCGAAGCGGCCGGCGGGTCCCCGCCCGCAGATGCGCACCTGCGCCGCCTCGCGGCGGTGCATCACGAGGGCACCCACCTGGAGCCGGCGCAGGAGCTGCGCGACTTTCTCGCGCAGCTGCCCGGTCCGCCGGCCGCGCTCGTGCATCGGGTGGTGCATGGCGCGGACCGGTTCACGCACCCGGTGCGGATTGATGATACCGTCCGTGCGGGCATTGGCGAGCTGGCCGCACTGGCGCCGCTGCACAACCCGCTCGCGCTGCGCTGGATCGATGCGGCGCGAGCGCTGTGCGATCGATCCGTCGTGCAGGTCGCGGCGTTCGACACTGCATATTTCGCGTCTTTGCCGCGCGTGGCCGCGGAGTATGCCGTACCGCCCTCACTCGGGTGGAACGTCGGAGTCCGCCGCTACGGGTTCCACGGGCTTGCGCATGAGGCCATGTGGCGCCGCTGGTGCGAGCTCGCGCCAGGACTCGAGCGCGGCGGGCGTCTGATCAGTCTGCAGCTCGGCGGCGGCTGCTCGATCACGGCGCGCGGCCCGGAGGGGCCACTCGACACCTCGATGGGCTTCTCGCCGCTCGAGGGGCTGGTGATGGCGAGCCGGTGCGGCGACATCGATG
>JAKADE010000556.1 GCA_021820785.1 Pseudomonadota bacterium | reverse complement strand
GTGATGCGCCCGGCGCGGGTCACGAAAGAACGGATGGCGCGCGGGTGGTCGCTGGCGTTCAACCGCAGCGCCGTCAGCTGACGGTGGGCAGGCCGAGCGCCTTCCACGCCGCGATGCCGCCGGCCATATGCGCGGCCGGCTGCCCGGTCGCCTTGCGCAGCCGCGCGGCCGTCAGCGAACGGCCGCCCGCCGCACAATGGAACACCACGGCGCGTGCGCCGTCGGCCGGCAGGTGCGCCGCGTCGAATGTCGAGAGCGGATACAGCAGCGCGCCAGGGATGCGCTCCTGGGCGTACTCCTCCGGTTCGCGCACGTCGATCAACAGGATCCGGCCCTCATCGAGCAAGCCCTGCACGTCCTGGGGTACATACTCGATGACCCCGTCTGTCGTCACTCGGTTCATGGGGCGCGATTCTAGCCGGTCCGCGAGCCCGGGTCTCGGCCGCCGAGCGGCGGCAGCTGCCGGCACACGAGCGCCTCGGCCAGAACCGGGTCGGTCTGCCCCTCGGCAGTGCGCTCACGATCGAGCCGCTCGAGAATGCCCGCCTGGACTTCGCCGCGGCGCAGGGCTTCCAGATACGAGATTTCCGGATGGAACATCACCATCGAGTAGCGCGGAATGAAGCGCTCGGGGAAGCGCTGCTCGAGCTCGAAGGCAAGCCGCTTGAGGCGCTGGAATTTCACGTCGCGGACCTGGTCGCGCATCTCCAGGTAGTTCTCGAGCGCCATGTGCGCGATCGCCTCGGTGCTCGGACGGCGGATCTGCTCGAAGCGGGCATAAATCTGCGCCCAGTCCCCGCCGGCCTCGAGCAGCTCATCGAGCAGCGCGCAGTCCTCGAAACCGGCATTCATCCCCTGGCCATGGAACGGCACGATGGCATGCGCGGCATCGCCGAGCAGGAGCACCTGCCCGCCGAGGTGCCAGCCGCGCGCATGCACGGTGGCGAGTTGTCCCTGCGGATTGCGGCGAAACTCCGCGCACAGGCCGGCGTGATGCGTGGCGAGATCGGGAAACTGCTCGGCAAAGAAGCGCTCGAGCGCCGCCTCGTCGCGCAGCGACGCGAAACTCGGCGTACCGGTGCGCGGCAGAAACAGCGTCAGCGTGAAGGTCCCCCCGGGGTTCGGCAGCGCAATCAGCATGAACCCGCCACGTGGCCAGATGTGCAGCGCGCCCGGGTCGAGCGCATGGGCGCCCCCGGGCAGCGCCGGCAGCGTCATTTCCTTGTAGTCGTGCCCGAGCGGCTCGATCTGCACGCTGCAGGCGCCGGTGCGCTCGAGACTCTCGCGCACCGGTGAGCCGGCCCCGTCGGCCGCAATCGCCGTCTCGCACTCCAGGTCAAATACGCGGCCGGAGCGTTCGTCCACGCAGCGCAACGCCTGTCCTTGAAGACCGAGACAGCGATGCTCGAAGCGCACACTCACGCCGGCCTGCTCGGCCGCCTCGATGAGGACCCGATTCAGGGCGGCGCGGCCGACAGAGTAGATGACTTCCTGCGGACGCTGGCCATAACGCTGCAGGACGGGTGCGGCCAGCACCTCATGCACCATGCGCCCGCGCATCGGCAGCAGGAGCGGTTCGACCTGCGCCAGCACCCCGGCGCGCGCCAGCGGGCGCATGCCGCGAGCGGCCAGCGCGAGATTGATCGAGCGGCCGCCGTCGGCGGTACTGCGGCGCGGATCGGGCCGGCGTTCGAGCAGCGTAACAGCAAACCCTCGCCGCGCCAGCAGCAGCCCGAGCAACGGACCCGTCAGGCCCGCGCCGATGACGGCGACGCCACGCCCCCCTGCAGCGCTCATGCCGCGCGCAGCGCCTCGGCGAGGCGCATCACGAAAGTGAACACATCGGCGAAACTGTTGTAGAGCGGTGCAGGTGCAGCGCGGATGATGTCCGGCTCACGCCAGTCGCAGATCGCCCCATGCGCCGTGAGCCACCGGAAGATGCGCTTGGCCCGCGCCGGATCAGCGCCGATGCGCAAGGACAGCTGGGCACCGTGCGCGGCCGGCTCGCGTGGCGTGATGATGCGCACCTGCGGGGCGTGCTCGGCGAGGAGTTCGGCGAAAAACCGGCTCAGCGCGAGCGACTTCTCGCGCAGGCGCTCACTGCCGGCCTCGCGGAACAGGCCGAGCGAGGCGATGAGCGGCACCGCCCCGAATACCGACTGGTTGCTGAGCTGGAAGCCGGCGGCGCCGTGCGCGGCACGGAATGCCTGCGGCATCTGGAAGCGCGTCTGCAGCTCGTGCCCCCACCAGCCGGCGAGCCGCGGCCGGTCCGTATCGAAGTGCCGCCGGTGCACGAAGCAGCCGGCGACCGCGCCGGGACCGGCATTGAGATATTTGTAGCTGCACCAGACCGCGAAGTCCGCATCGAGCTCGCGTAGCGGCAGCGGCAGGTTGCCGACCGAATGCGCCAGATCGACGCCGAACAGCGCACCGGCGCCGCGCGCCGCGCGCGCCACCCGCCCGAGGTCGAAAGCCTGCCCCGTGAGGTATTGCACGCCCGGCCAGAGCACGAGCGCGACCTCCTCACCGCGGCGCGCGAGCAGCGCCTCGATGTCCTCCTCGCGCACGCACTCCTGCCCGTCCCGCGGGGCGATCTCGATGAGCGTGTCGGCCGGCCCCAGTCCATGCCACTGCAGGTGCGTTGCGGCGGCGTAGCGGTCCGAAGGGAAGGCGCCCGCTTCGATCACGATGCAGCGACGGCGGCCCGCGGGGCGGAAGAAGCTCGCCAGCATCAACTGAAGGTTGACGCTGAGGGAGTTCATGATCGCGATTTCCTCGGCGCTGCAGCCGAGCAGCTCCGCAGTCGGCGCCGCCAGCGCATCGTGATAGGTGATCCACGGCCGCTCGCCCTGTTCGTGGCCGAGGACGGCGAGGCGTGCCCAGTCATCCAGGGCGGCCGCCATGTCGGCGCGTGCTGCGAGCGGCATCAACCCCAGGGAGTGTCCGCACAGGTAGATCGCCGGTGTGCCGTCGGGAAGCCGCGGCAGCGCAAACCGCGCGCGCAGCGGGTGCAGCGGATCCGCTTCATCGCGCTGCAGCGCATCTTGCAGAGTCA
>JAKADE010000555.1 GCA_021820785.1 Pseudomonadota bacterium | reverse complement strand
CCCGGCAGTCCGCCTTCCTTCTTGGCGCGCCCGGCTTCCTCGAGCGACAGACCGTAGGTGCGCATGATCTCCTCGGTGAGCTGCTGCCCGCCGAAGGCGAAATCGCGGGTGTAGGCGACCTTCAGGCTGCGCAGGACGCTGAACGTCGTGCTGCTGGCGCCGAAGTCGACCACGGCAATGGTGCGGTCGATGCCTCCGTCGGGCATCTGGTGAGTGAGCAGCCGGCAGGCGTTCTCGAGCGCGAACGCCTCGACGTCCACGACCTTGGCCGTGAGCCCCGCGGAGCGCACTGCGGCCTGGCGCTGCTCGACGTTCTCGGTGCGCGTCGCCACGAGCAGCACGTCGTTGGCGTCCGGGTCCTTCTCCGACGGTCCGATGACCTCGAAGTCGTAGCTCACTTCGTCCATCGGGAAGGGGATGTACTGGTCGGCCTGCATCTGCACCTGCGCCTCCAAATCATTGGCGCGCAGCGTGCGAGGCATCTGGATCACCTTGGTGATGGCCGCATCGCCGCTGATCGCGAGCGCGACCTCGGTGTTCTTGGTGCCGGAGCGTTTGACCGCGCGGCGCACGGCCTCGCCGACCGCTTCGGCGTCCACGATGCTCTTCTCATTGATCGAGTTCACCGGCGTCGCTTCCGCCGCATAACTCTCGACCCGATACTGCCCACCGGCCATGCTGAGCTCGATGAGCTTGATTGAGGACGTGGTTATGTCAAGTCCCAGCAGTGGGCGGTGCTTCCGCGGGAAGAGCAACATTGTTTTCCTTTTCAGGGTCTTACGCCTGAAAATAGCCACCCCTGATGAATATTCGAGGCACTATATATCAGCGCAAGGTTAAATTGAACGTGAGCCGCCTCACGGAAACGCGAGGCGCCCCGCCCGACCTGTGCGCCGGGTCGCAAAACTGCCGGGCGATGCTCGTTTTGCGCCCGTCCCGGGTCCGGGGGGCGGTCCGGGCGGCCGCGTGGCGAACTTATCCACAATGTGCGCGGTCCCTGAAGTTGCGGGGTACGATTCGCTTCCGGGAAGCGCCGGACCTTGAGCGGAGCTGTTCCTCCCTGCCACAGAGAGTTCTCATTCGGTGAATCTGAAGCTATTAAGAGTTCCGGCCCTCGTGGTCGGCGCGCTGGCCTTGGCCGCGCTGGCCGGGCTGTACGCCTACCTGTGCACCTACGTCTACCTCGAGCCCTCGCTGCCGACCCTGGCGCAGATGCACCACGTACAGCTGAAGGTTCCGCTGCGGATCTACACGGCGGACGGGCAGCTGCTGGCGCAGATCGGGACCGAGCAGCGCACCCCGGTGCGCTACCGGGAGGTTCCCCCGATGGTGCGCGAGGCCTTTCTCGCCGCCGAGGACCACCACTTCTTCCATGAGGGCGGCATCAATCTGATCAGCATCCTGCGCGCCGGCGTCATCGATCTGATCGAGGGCCGCAAGGCCCAGGGTGGCAGCACCATCACCATGGAGGCGGCCCGCAACGTCTTTCTCAGCCTCGACAAGACCTGGCGGCGCAAATTGCAGGAGTCGTTCGTCGCGTACGAGCTCGATCACGACTTCTCCAAGCAGGACGTGTTCCGGCTGTACCTGAACGTGATCTTCTTCGGCGAGCGCGCCTACGGCGTGGCGGCGGCCGCGCAGACCTATTACGGCAAGACGCTCGCCGAGCTGACGTTGCCGGAGGCCGCGACGCTCGCCGGGATCGTCCAGGCGCCCTCGCTGTACAACCCGGTGGTTCACCCGCATCTGGCGGCCGACCGGCGCTCCTACGTGCTCACCGAGATGCTCAAGCTCGGCTACATCACCCCGGCGGCGGCGCAGGCGGCCGACCAGGCGCCGATCGATGCGCGACTGCATGCGCCGCGGGTGAGCGTGCATGCCCCCTATGTCGCGGCGATGGTGCGTCAGCAGATGGTGCAGCGCTACGGGGCGGCTGCAGAGACGGCCGGGTACCGCGTCTACACCACCATCGACGGGCGGCTGCAGAACGCCGCGGACCGGGCGGTCCAGCTCGGGCTGATCTCCTACGACCGGCGGCACGGCTGGCGCGGCCCGATCGGGCGCACGGTGCTCGCCCGCACGGTGAGCCCGGCGCAGCTGCGCACGCTCACTGCGCAGTATCAGCCGATCGGCGTGCTGCGGCCGGCGGTGGTGGTGCAGGTCGGCGCCCAGGACGCCCAGGTGTACGTGCGCGACCTCGGCTTCGGCACGATCGGCTGGAACGGCCTGTCCTGGGCGGGCAAGGCGCTCGCCGACGGGCTGGTCGGTGCCGCGCCGAAGACCGCCGGCGACGTCCTCTCGCGCGGCGATGTCGTGTATGTCGTGTGGCACAGTCCGACGGACGTGCTGCTCGCGCAGGTCCCGCAGGCCGAGGCGGCCATGGTGGCGCTTGATGCCGATGATGGCGGCATCGCCGCGCTGGTCGGCGGATTCGACTATTACATCAGCAAGTACAACCGCGCCGTCTATGCGCAGCGCCAGCCGGGATCGGGGTTCAAGCCCTTCTATTATTCCGACGCGCTGCATCACGGCTACACCCCCGCGAGCACCTTCATCAATGCGCCGCTGGTGGTCGGCGGCCCCGGCACGGAGAGCACCTGGCGGCCGGCCAATGACAGCGGTCAATTCAGTGGGCCGGTGCGCCTGCGCGTGGCGCTCGCGCACTCGCTGAACCTGGTGTCGATCCGCCTGCTGCGCGCCCTCGGGGTGCAATCGGTGACGCAGTATGTGCAGCGCTTCGGCTTCGATCCGAAGGCACTGCCGCAGAACCTGACGCTCGCGCTCGGGACGCTGGAGACCAACCCGCTGCAGATGGCCACCGGCTACGCGGTGTTCGCCAACGGCGGCTACCAGGTCAAGCCGTTCCTCATCGACCGCATCCTCGATGCGGACGATCAGGTCATATGGCAGGCCAAGCCGCGCATCGCCTGCCACGGGTGCAGCCAGCCGGTGCATCTTTCCGACCTAAAGCCTGCGGCCAACGAGCGCGCGCTGCTCGCCGAGGCCGATGCGCTGCGCGGCGGCGGCGCCGCCTACATGCCGCCCGGACAGATCGCC
>JAKADE010000554.1 GCA_021820785.1 Pseudomonadota bacterium | reverse complement strand
CTCCGCCGGCACCCAGCTGTCCTGGATGCCCTCCAGGCGCATCATCTTCTGGAAGATGTCGGCCATCGCCTCGGGGTCGAAGCCGGCGGCCGCCAGATACTCGATGCCGACGCGGTCGGCTTCCTCCTCGACGCTGCGGCTGTAGTCGATCTGTTCCTGGGCGGCGAGGCCCTGCGAGGCAACGACGCCACCTTCGATGGCCTGGCCGCTGCCGCTGGCCGCCCCGAGCAGGATGGTGCCGAGCATGGCCGCGAGCGATTCGATGCTGGCTTTGTGCGCGTTCAGCAGCTTGCGGGCGATGTGATTCTGGGTCTCATGCGCCGTCTCGTGCGCCATGACCGCCGCCAGCTCCGACTCGGTGTGGGTGAAGATGATCAGGCCCGAGTTGATGAACACGAAGTCCCCGGGCGCGGCGAACGAGTTCACCACCGGGGTGTTCACGCAGTAGTAATGGAACTGCGCGGCACCCTTGTCGCTCTGGGCCGCCAGCCGCTTGCCCACCTCGTTCAGGTACTCCTCGACCTCCGGGTCCTCGAGCAGCTGATGCTGCGCACGCATCTGCAACGTCATCGAGTAGCCGATCTGGTACTCCTCGCGCGGCGTCAGCGCGACGCTCGCCGCACTGCCGAGCGCCGGCAGTTGCGAGTCGATCGCCGAGGGCAGGTCGGTGGTGAGGGGGATCGGGGGCAGCGGCGGGGGGACTGCGGCGACCGGTGGCGGCAGCACGGCCGGGGCCGCCACTGCTGCGTTCATGAAGGCAGCCAGCACTATCCATACGAGCAAGCGCATGCACGTTGGACCTCGCAGAGCGCCCATGGGTTTCCCTTTACGAACAGAAACTTGCATTTCTTCAGCCGCGGAACCGCGCGCCGGTATGGACGGCAGCTTACAGGATGTCGGAGGCGAAGTCCGCCAGGCGGGAGCGCTCGCCGCGCACCAGCGTCACGTGCCCGGAGTGCGGCCAGCCCCGGAAGCGGCTCACCGCATAGGTGAGGCCAGAGGTCGTCTCGGTGAGGTACGGCGTGTCGATCTGCGAGACGTTGCCGAGGCAGGCGAGCTTCGTGCCCGGCCCAGCCCGGGTGATCAGCGCCTTCATCTGCTTCGGGGTGAGGTTCTGGGCCTCGTCGAGAATCACGAAGCGGTTCAGGAACGTCCGGCCCCGCATGAAATTCAGCGAGCGGATCTTGATGCGGTTGCGCAGCAGGTCCTGCGTGGCGGCCCGGCCCCAGTTGCCGCCCTCCTGGCTGCCGGTGAGCACCTCGAGGTTGTCCATCAGCGCGCCCATCCAGGGCTCCATCTTCTCCTCTTCGGTCCCGGGCAGGAACCCGATGTCCTCCCCGAGCGGGATGGTCACGCGCGTCATGATGATCTCGACGAAGCGGTTGCTCTCGAGCGTCTGCAGCAGTCCGGCGGCGAGCGTGAGCAGCGTCTTGCCCGTTCCGGCCGGCCCCAGAATGCTGACGAAGTCGATCTCCGGATCCATCAGCAGATTGAGCGCGAAGTTCTGCTCGCGATTGCGCGCGCTGATGCCCCAGACCGCGTGCCGCTCGCTGCGATGGTCGCGCAGCAGCTCGATGACGGCGCGTTTGCCGTCGATGTGCCGCACAATGGCCTCGATCCCGTGCTCGGCGGATTCGTAGAGCCCCTGATTGATCTGCCACTCACCGACGGCGGGGCCCTTGATCTCGTAGAACGTGCGCTCCCCTTCCTTCCACGAGCGCATGTCCTGGCCGTGGCGCTCCCAGAAATCCGCCGGCAGCTCGCTCATGCCGCCGAACAACACGTCGGTATCGTCGAGCGTCTTGTCGCTGTAGTAATCCTCGACGTTCACCCCGAGCACCGCGGCCTTGATGCGCAGGTTGATGTCCTTGGAGACGAGGATCACGGTGGCGTCCGGCAGATCGCGCTGCAGGCTGAGCGTCTGCGCGAGGATCGCATTGTCGTTGCCGGCGACCTGCAGCGCCGGCGTGACGCTCACGGTCGGACGGGTCTGAAAATACAGCCGTCCGGAACTGGGTTTCTTGCCGTGGTTGCCGCTGAAGCCGCTCGGCAGCGCCAGGCCGCGGTCGATCTGCTCCTTGGTGGCGCCACGGATGATGTCATCGAGGAAACGGCTCGCCTGGCGGACGTTGCGCGAGGCCTCCGACATGCCCTTCTTGTGCGCGTCGAGTTCCTCGAGCACGACCATGGGCAGATACACGTCGTGTTCTTCGAAGCGGAAGATGCAGGTCGGATCGTGCATCAGCACGTTGGTATCGAGCACGAACACGCGCCGCGCCCGGTGTTGCCGCGATTTGCTCTCGGCGTGCGCGCTCATCGGCGCGGCGTCGCCGCCCGCGGCGGGCGGCGGCTCAGAGCGCACGCGCCGCTTCAAGGACTTCTGCCGCATGCCCCGGCACCTTCACCTTGCGCCATTCCCGGCGCAGCACGCCGCGCTTGTCGATCAGGAAGGTGCTGCGGTCGATGCCAAGGTACTTGCGCCCGTAGAGGCTCTTCTCGCGGATCACGTCGAACAGCTTGCATACCCGTTCGTCCGCGTCCGACAGCAGCGCAAAAGGCAACTGCTCCTTGCTCTTGAACTTCTCGTGCGAGGCGAGGCTGTCGCGCGAGATGCCGACGACGCGCACGCCGGCCTTGGTGAAGGCCGCATGCAGGTCACGGAAGTCCTGGGATTCGCGCGTGCACCCCGATGTCATGTCCTTGGGGTAGAAGTAGATGACGAGGGCCTTGCCGGCCGCCCCCTTGAGCGTGAAGGTTTCCGCATCCGTGGCGGGCAGGGAAAAATCAGGAACCTTGGTTCCCACTTCGATCTTGGCCATCGGTCAGGATTTCACCGGTTCGAGAATGGCATCCAGGTTGAGCGAGTCGCAGTAGTCCATGAACTCTTCGCGCAGGTGCGCGACGTGGATGCGGCTCGGCACGTTGACGATCATCTGCACGGAGAACATCGGCGCGCCGGTGTGGGCGGCCGGATAGCTGCGGGTCGAGACCTCGGCGATGTCGATGCCGCGGCTGGCGAAGAATCCAGAGAGCCCCGCGACGATCCCGCCCTGATCGAGAC
>JAKADE010000553.1 GCA_021820785.1 Pseudomonadota bacterium | reverse complement strand
GCATGAGCCAGTTCGCCGACGGCGGGCTGATGGCGAGCAAGCCGTACATCGCGAGCGGCCAGTACATCAAACGCATGAGCGCCGGGGCGTATTGCCGCCATTGCCGCTTCGACCCGGGGGAGCGTACCGGGCCGCGCGCCTGTCCGTATACGTTGCTCTACTGGGACTTCCTGTTACGCCACGCTCCGGTGCTCGAGGCCAACCCGCGCACGGCGCTGCAGGCGCGCAACGTCGCGCGTCTGAGCGAGGCCGAGCGGACCGCCATCCAGCGGCAGGCCGAACGCTGGCGAGCCGCGCCTGCGTAACGCCTGCGGCGCCAGCCGGTCACGGCTCCCCTGACCCCGCTTCGGCCCGCCTGCGGCAAGCGCGTATTACCGTCCGGCGTGCCCGCTGCCAGGATCCTCTGCGCACAGGGCGCATCGTGCAAAGCGTCCGCGAGGTTCGGCGTGCATCGGCGAGGAAGATTCCACGCAGCCGCAGGGCGCAACATGCGCCCGCAAGAACTCCTGCGTCTGCTGGCTGCGGCGCTGCTCAGTTTAACGAGCCTCGCCGGGTGCGAATTCGCACCGCCGCTGCGTGTGCCGGTGGTACCGACGGCGGCGCATTACACCGCAGCACCGGCGCCGCGCGACATCGGAAGTTCTGCAAATCCAGAAGTTCCTCCGCAGCACATCATTTTCGGGGCGTCCCTGACGCGCCCCTGGTGGCATGCATTTCACTCGCCGCAGCTGGACGGGCTGATCAATCGGGCACTGACCCACAGCCCCACGGTTGCTGCCGCCGAAGCGCAACTGCGCGCCGCACACGCCAACGTCGCCATCGCGGCCGCAGTCCTGTATCCCCAGCTCGGGATGAACCTCGGAGCCTCTCGGACCAAGACCTCCGGGGCCAATTTCGGCGGCCATTTGCCGGGCTCGACATTCTCGCTGTACACCGGCCAGGTCGCCGTCAGCTATTACCCCGACTTCTTCGGGGTAAACCGCCTGCTCTACCGCGGCAGCACGGCGCAGCTGAATGCCCAGCGCGCGGCGCTGCAGGCCGCGCGGCTGACGCTCGCCGGGAACGTTCTCGACGCCGCAGTGGGTATAGCCGCCACCAGTGCCGAGATCTCAGCCACGTCCCGTCTGATCGCCGCCCAGCGTCAACTGCTCGAACTCGTGCAGGCGCAATACCGCGGCGGCGCCACGACATACGGCGCGGTCGTGGCACAACGCGCCCAGATCCAAGCCAGCGAAGCTGAACTGCCGCCGCTTCAACAGCAGCGCTCGGTCTACCGGCACCTGCTCGCGGTCCTGCTCGGTACGGCACCGAGCCGGTTGAGGGACCGCTCATTCACGCTGCAGGCGTTCTCTTTGCCGCCGCGCGTGCCGCTCGCACTGCCCTCGACTCTGCTGCGCAACCGGCCCGACATCCGCATCGCCGAAGAACAGATGCGTTACGCCCTCACGGGAGTGGGTATCGCCAAAGCCCAGTTCTATCCTCTGGTCACACTCAGCGCCTCGGCCGGCTCGAGCGCGCTGACGGCGGGCAAACTCTTCGACGCATCGAGCACGGTCTGGAGCCTCGGCGGCGCACTCGCGCAGCCAATCTTCGAGGGCGGCAAACTCAGGGCGCAGGAACGCGGCGCGTATGCCACCTACGCGGCGACTCGAGCCGCATACCGCAGCACGGTGCTTACCGCCTTCCAGCAGGTCGCCGACGCGCTGCGCGCACTGCAGCACGATGCTGCCGCCGCGCAGGCGCAAGCGCGGCTTCTCGACACACTGCGCGAGCAATTGCGGCTGGCGGAGGCCGGCTGGCGCTCAGGTGCCACGGATTTCTCCGCGGTACTCATCGCCGAGGCCGATTACCGCACGGCGCTGCCGGCCCGTGCGCGCATCACGGCTGCCCGTTTGCAGGACACCGCGGCACTGTTCGTCGCGCTCGGCGGGGATCCGTGGCCTCCTCGCACGACAGCGGCGCGGGCCGCGGCGGCAACCCCATGAACGGATTGATGCGCCTCGCGCTGAAGCTGCTGCTCGGCGATCGGGGCAAATTCGTCACGCTGGTCATCGGCATCACTTTCGCGGTGTTCCTGATGATGCTCATGACCTCGATGTTCTTCGGCATCATCCAGCACTCGGCGGCCAACATCATCAATATCGGTGCGCAGATGTGGGTGATGGACCCGGACGTCAAAACCCCGCAGAACAGTATTCCGATGCCCGATTACGTGCTGGATGTGGTGCGCAGCATTCCCGGCGTCGAATACGCCGTTCCCCTCTACGTCGGCGCCGGGCTGGTGCGCCTCACTGACGGCACCTACCAGGCGGCGACGGTGATCGGACTCGACGATGCGACGCTCTTCGGCCGGCCGGCGCTGATCGATGGCACCGCGCTCGACATCTACCGCAACAATGCGTTCTTTGTCGTGCGGGACGCCAATTTCCAGAAGCTCGGCAGCCCGAAGAGGGGCACCACGTTCGAGATCAACGACCACCGCGGCATCGTCGCCGGCATCGCGCGCGTTTCGATCGGCAGCCTGTTCGGGCTGCCGACGCTCTACACGACCTACAGCCGCGCCACTCAGGACTTGCCCTCGACCCGCTACGTCATGTCTTTCATCCTGGTGCGCCCGAAGTCCGCCACCGACGTTCCCCACATCCAGCGCGCGATCGGGAAGCTCGGCTACCTGGCGCTGACCAACGGTGAGTTCAGGGCACGCAACGATCACTTCTACGAGTTCGAGACGGCGATGGGCACGAACATCCTGATCATGACGCTGATCAGCTTCATCGTCGGGCTGTCGATCGCCGGGGAAACGTTCTATATGTTCGTACTCGACAACCTGGAGCGGTTCGGGGCGCTGAAGGCGATCGGCGCACGCAGCAGCGAACTGACCGCGATGATCGTCTACCAGTCTCTGGTGGTGAGTTTCCTCGGCTTCGGCTTCGGAGTCCTGCTCGCCTCGGCGCTGGTCGCCGTCGGCAAGCTGCGCATACCGAATTATGCGGCCGTCATCACCTACCAGAACATCTTCATGGCGCTCGGGATGGTGCTGGTGATCTCCGCTGTCTCGGCCTACA
>JAKADE010000552.1 GCA_021820785.1 Pseudomonadota bacterium | reverse complement strand
CGGCAGCCGGTCTTCAGACGCCGCCGCAGGCGCAGGCACCGATACCAGTGCCCCGCAAGCGCAGCCGGCGCTCGCCGAGGTGATCGTCACGGCTGAGAAGCGAACCACGAATCTGCAGCGCACGGCGGTCTCTGCCACCGTGCTCACCGGCGTTCAGTTGCTGCACGCCGGAGTCGTCGACGTCGATCAGCTGGAGAACATCGCCCCGTCCATTACGGTCAACGATTTCGGGCAGGGGGCGGACTTCAACATCCGCGGCATCGGCGAAGGTGAGCACAACACCCAGACTCAGCCGGGCGTCATCACGTACCGCGATGGCGTCGCCGATCTCAGTCTCGTGCCCAATGAGCCGTATTACGACATCTCCGACATTCAGATCCTGCGTGGGCCGCAGGGTACGTTCGCTGGCGAGAACGCCATCGGCGGCGCGGTCTATGTCACGGAAACGCCGCCCAGCCTCGAAGGCCACCATGGTTATTTTCTCGCCCAGTATGGCAACTACAACGACACCATGCTGCAAGGGGGCGTCAACATCCCGATCAGCAGCACGTTGGCGTCCCGGGTGTCCTTCTATGACGAATATCGGGATTCGTTCTTCAATATCTCCGGGCCATACACCGGCGGTAACGGAACGCTGAAGGAAACGGCGGTCCGCTACAGCCTGCTCTGGCAGCCGTCGCACTCGCTGCGCGCGATCTGGCGGAACGACTATGCGTACATAGACGAGGGCGGATACCCGGCCTCGCCCGCGACCGCCACGACGCCCCTGTACGACATCACTGCCAACGGTCCGCAGCTGGCGATCAATCAGATTGCGCGCTCCACGCTCAATGTCGACTACACCATGCACTCGGGCATCACGCTGCGCTCGATCTCGGGGGTTCAGTACGGCCGCACGGCCTATAACGCCGACCTGGATGGGACGGACAAACTGAACTACGTCTTCAAGGATAAGGTCCCGGGGCTGCTCTATTCGCAGGAATTTGACCTGATTTCACCCGCCAAGGGATTTATGACCTGGGTGGGCGGCGTGTATTACCAGGGTCTCGATTACTACTATCCGCTGCGCAGCGGCTTTTACATCGGATATCCGCCCGGCGTGTTCGACGAGAACATCAATGGAACCGTGCTGAACGATACTGCGGCAGCCTTCGGGCAGCTGAGCTTTCATTTCAATCACGGGGTCGAGTTTCAGCTCGGCATGCGCTATTCGTACAATGATTCGACGAATCGAGTGCATATCGAGATTCCGCAATTCTTCTACAATCAGCCGGATCACCAGACTGAACACGATGACCGTTTGACGGGCAAGGCGGCGCTCAGCTGGAGGGTCGATGCCACGAACTATCTGTATACGTTCGTTGCTACGGGCTATAAGCAGGGCGGTCTGAACACGCCGATCGGCACGCAGCTGCAGAAGCCGTTCCGCGCCGAGTACGTGACGGACTACGAGCTGGGATGGAAGGGTTCGGCGCTGCAAGATCATGTCCGGATGCAGCTCGACGGCTATTACGACAAGTACAAGAACTTCCAGGTCACGATCGGCGATCCTCTGCTGCCGACTCAGTCGCTCGAGGTCAATGATCCGTCGCCGTCGACGCTGTATGGCGTCGAGGCCTCGGTGCAGGCGCTGCTGGGTAACTTCTCGGTGGACGCGAACGCCTCGTACAACCATTCGAGCCTGGGGTTGTTCTTCGCCAACGATCCGCGCATCCCCGGTGCCCAGACCTGTGCGCCGCTGAGCGGTCCGGCTACGGCAAATTGCGTGAATCTTGCCGGACATCCGCAGACCTACGCGCCGAAATTCACCTACAACTTGAGCGCACAGTATGTGTTCAATCTGGGCGGCGGACGCACCGTGACGACGCGGGCGAATTACTCGCACGTGGGTTCGCAGTGGGCGACGTTGTTCGATAACGCGCCGCTTGGGGATTTCCTGGGCTCCAGGGATTTGCTGTCGGCGCAGATCTCGTACGGTCGCGGGTCATGGTCGCTCACCGCCTACGGAACGAATCTCACCAACGATCAATACGTGAGCGCCATGATGTCGCAGCTTCGCTATGCGGGATATCCGCGGCAGTACGGGCTGCGCTTCATGAAGACATTTTGAACGATCGGGCGCTCGGGAGGGTTTCCGGCGGCATGATCAGGTTTCGATGACGGCGTGGATTGAGCGATGCAGCGATATGCGTTGACGGTAGATAAGTTTCTCGACCACGCGGCCAAGTGGCATGGCCGGACGGAGGTGGTTTGCGCAGACGGCAGGGGCAGCGTCAGTCGCGTCGCGTATGCGCAGCTCGGAGAGCGATGCCGGCGACTGGCGGGTGGTCTGCGCGCGTTTGGTCCGGCGCCCGGCGAGCGCATCGCGACGCTGGCGTGGAACAGTGTGGATCATCTTGCCGTCCTGTACGCCGTGATGGGGGCTGGGTTGGTGTGCCACACCCTCAATCCCCGTCTGAGCATCAATCACCTCGTCTCGATGATCAATGAGGCCGAGGACCGCTGGCTCGCCGTCGGCGCGGGTCTGCGGCCGCTCGCCGAGCAGCTTCTCCCACGGTGCCCCAGCATTCAGACGGTGATGCTTCTCGATGTCGCGACTGGCGACGTGGAGGAAGACGGTGCCGGCACGTTCGGCACGCTTGCGCAGTTTGAGCAGCAGTGTCCCCCCGAGACGGGGTGGGCGGCGCTCGAGGAGGAGTGGCCCGCCGGCCTGTGCTACACGTCCGGAACGGTCGGCAGCCCCCGGGGCGTGCTCTATACCCACCGCTCGAACTATCTGCACACGCTGCGTGCGCTGCAGGCGGACGCGATCGCTCTGACGGCAGCCGACACGGTACTGGTGGCGGTACCCATGTTTCATGCGAACGGCTGGGGATTCCCGTTCGCCGCTCCGGCGGTGGGGGCCAAGATGGTGTTGCCGGGACGGAGCACCGATCCGGCGCATCTGCGGCATTTGATTCAGACGGAACGCGTGACCGTCGCAGCGGCAGTGCAGACCGTATGGCTCGGGCTGGTCGATCTGCTCGAGCGGGAAGGCGGCGAGCTGCCGTCGCTGAAGCGCATTCTGATCG
>JAKADE010000551.1 GCA_021820785.1 Pseudomonadota bacterium | reverse complement strand
CCGCACGGCGCTGCGTGGAATCCTCGCCGCATGCTCCAGGCCCGAATTCACTATTACATCGACGTCATCTTCGTGGTGGTCGCAGCGCTGCTGCCGATCATCAACCCGTTCGGCGGGGCACCGATCTTTCTCGCCATGACCTCGGGGCTGAGCTCCCCGGAGCGGGCGCGGGCGGCGAAGCTCGTCGCGTTCAACAGCTTCGTGCTGCTCATCGCCTCGATCCTGATCGGCGCCTACGTGCTCGATTTTTTCGGAGTGTCGATTCCGGCGGTGCAGGTGGCCGGCGGCTTCGTCGTGTGTGCGTTCGCCTGGTCGCTCCTGCACGGTCCGATTGCGCAGACCGACGGTGCGCCGAATGGCACGGCGACCCGCGAGAGCGTCACGCAGGGGGCGTTCTATCCGATCACCATGCCGCTCACCGTCGGGCCCGGAGCGATTTCGGTGGCCGTGACCCTCGGGGCGAATCCGCCGCGGGGATTGCGGGCGCTGCTGCCGACGACGGTGGCGCATCTGATCGGCGTGCTGATCACGTGCGTGATCATTTATCTGTGCTACCGGTACGCCGATTCGCTGGTGCGCCGTCTGGGCAAGACCGGCACGAACATCATGATCCGGCTCACCGCCTTCATCCTGCTCGCCATCGGGGCGCAGATCATCTGGAACGGGGCGCACACCCTGCTCTTGAGCCTGGTGGCGCACTGAGCGCCCGGGTGCGCGCCGCTCAGCGCGGCGCCTCGAGCTGCGGGGCTGCGTCCTGCTGCGGGTCGATGAACCCGAAGCTCGCCGGGGTATGGGCATAGAAGAGCGCGATCTGCTCGCGGTGCAGCAGGTCGAGCAGCTGCTGCGCGCCCTGCGCCGTGGCAATGAATTCCACCTGCACGGCGAGTGCGCCGGCGAGTTCGAAGAAGCGCGCCTCGTGCAGCGTATGATGCCGGCCGAACCCGGCCATCGCCTTGAACGCCGAACCGCCGTGCAAGCCGAGGCGATTGCCCTGCTCGAGCAGCCATTCCCACACCGGCTTGCCGTGGTGACGTTGATCTTCGTGCGCGTACAACCGAAGCAATGACCCGTGCATGTGCGGCCCTGGCGTCGAGTAATGATGGGTGCGGAAGTCTAGGCGGGCCCCGGCGCGGCTTCAAATCCACTCCCGCGGGTGGCGTGCACTGGACATCCGAAGTAAGCTCGACCGCCTCGATTCCGGATCCTGCCGCGGAGCGCCTCGAACTGATGCCCAAACAAGAACTGCGCGCCGCCGCCGCACTCGCCGCCGTGTTCTCGGTCCGCATGCTGGGCCTGTTCATGATCTATCCGGTGTTCGCGCTGTTCGCGCGCGGCCTGCGCGGTGCGACGCCGGACACCATCGGGCTCGCGCTCGGCATCTACGGGCTCACGCAGGGACTGCTGCAGATGCCGTTCGGACTGCTCTCGGACCGGGTCGGGCGCAAGCCCATGGTGGTCGGCGGCCTGATCCTGTTCGGCCTCGGCAGCGCGTGGGCCGCGAGCGCGCACTCGATCGGTACCATGATCGCCGGTCGGGCGCTGCAGGGGGCCGGGGCGGTCGGCGCGGTCATCCTTGCGCTGGTGGCCGACCTCACCGCGGAGGAGAACCGCACCAAGGCCATGGCCATGGTGGGCATGACCATCGGCCTGTCCTTTCTCGTGGCCATCGTCACCGGTCCGCTCATTGCGGCCTGGATCGGCGTGTCGGGCATCTTCTGGCTGATGAGCGGACTCGGGCTGCTCGGCATCGCCATCACGCTGTTCGTCGTTCCGGCTCCGCGGCGCCGGCGCGTGCACCGGGAGGCCGAGCCGGTTCCGGCGCTGCTCGGCGCGGTGCTGCGCAACGGGCAGCTGCTGCGGCTCGATTTCGGCATCTTTGCGCTGCACGCGATGCTCACGGCGAGCTTCCTGGTGGTGCCGGGGCTGTTCGCCCGCACCCTCGGGGTGGGCAGCCGGCGCGAGTGGCTGGTGTACCTGCCGATCCTGCTGCTGTCGGTCGCGGTCATGGTACCGGCCATCATCATCGGGGAGCGCCGGCGGCGCATGAAGGGCGTGCTCGTCGCCGCGGTGGCCGCACTTGCGGCGAGCCAGATCATGCTCGCGCTCGGCGGACACGAGAAGCTGGTGCTGCTCGGGTCGCTCGCGCTGTTCTTCGCGGCCTTCAACATCATGGAGGCGAGCCTGCCGTCGCTCGTGACCAAGACCGCACCGCCCGGTGCGACCGGGACGGCCACCGGCGTGTACTCCAGTTCCCAGTTCATCGGCATCTTCGTCGGCGGCGCCGTGGGCGGCTGGATCGACCAGCACGGCGGGGCGGGGGCGGTGTTCGCGTTCGCCGCCGTGATCGCGCTGATCTGGCTCGCACTGGCGGCGACGATGCGCGCCCCGAGTTACCTCGCCTCGCGCGTGGTGCGGCTCGGAGCGCCCGGGGGCGATGCGGAGCATCTCGCGGCAGCGCTGCGCGCCGTACCTGGCGTCGCCGAGGCGATCGTGGTGGCCGAAGAGGGCGTGGCCTATCTGAAGGTGGACGCCGCGCGTTACGATCCCGCTGCCGCTGCCAGCGTTGCCGGCGCGCCCCTGGAGTCGCCCGGCTGAACGACGCCGGCCCGATCCAACACCATTTTTTTCAAGTCTCACCCTTGACTTGTGCGCGCACATGCATAAGATGCGCGCCAACGCAACTACCCGGAAACTGCATGGACCCTAGCCCTAGTAGCCGCTTCGTCGCCGAGTGATCGGCGGAACGCCTCCCGGGCCAGGTCCAGCACCTCCCACCGGCAGCCGTCCCGCGATCTGAAGCGGGACGGTGCGTATCGCGCGGCCTGCGGCCGTGCACCGACCGATCCAGACGGTCGAGCGCATCCTCCAGAAGCGAACCTGAGCGGGCGAGACCCCTGAGTCTCGCCAGTCAACGCGATGTGAGGAATGACCGATGTCCTTCTCCGAGACGGATGCTGCGCCGGCCGAGGCGCTGCTCTGCGATGCGCACGCCGGCGAGATCCGCGGCGCGTTCGGCACCATTTCCCGCCACGACGGCGCGATGCGCAGCGGCTGGGGAGCGCGGCTGCGCAC
>JAKADE010000550.1 GCA_021820785.1 Pseudomonadota bacterium | reverse complement strand
CGATGCGAGGACCGAACTGGGTTCCCCACTGCTCGACCACCAGCGGTCCGCTGTTCGGGGTCGTCTGTGCAGCGATCAGCGACTGCAGCGACGCATTACCCTGGACGAACGGATTGTTCAGCGGAACCAGAAGGGGCTTCGGGTTGCCGTTGAAGAACGCCCCGCCCTGCAGATCCTGTGCAGTCGAGTGCATGAAGTTGATCTGCCCGTACGCCTCAACGTCGTGATTGAGCTTGTAGGTCACGTGTGCGAACAGGTTGTAGCGCCGGGACGGCACCTGCGCGGCGAAGTACGGTCCGAGCTCCGCGACGATCTGCTGGCAGTTCGGGCTGATGGCCAGTCCGAGCGTCTGACCCGTCGGCCGGTAGTTCTGCACGCAGTTCGGCGCATCGCCGGTGGTGAAGATCGACCCGTCGTTGTTCACACCGAGGAAGCCCGGATACGTCCCGGTACCGCTCAACGGCGTGGTGCCCGGATACTGGGCGAGAACCGCGTTCACCGCCGAGACCGGTACGCCGCCGAGCGCGAAGCGCCCTTCCGGCGGGAACGGCACGGTACGGGCAAATTGCGGAGAGTTGAAGAACGAGAGCTGCTGGCCAGTGACGCCACCGCGCTCGTTGTACTCCATGTCGACGACGGCATTGCCCTTGCGATGGGCGAAGTTTCCGCCCATCAGCACGCTGAAGGAGTCTTCCTTGCCGTAGCCATGGGTGGACGCGCCGTGCTGATAGGACAGCTGGATGCCGCTGAAATGCCGCCGCAGGCGGAAATTGACGACACCCGCGATGGCATCGGAGCCGTAGACCGCCGATGCACCGCCGGTAATGACGTCGACGTTCTTGATCAGCGCCATCGGAATCGTGTTCAGGTCCACGGTCCCGGCCGGACTCGTCGGCACCATGCGCTGGCCGTCGAGCAGCACCAGCGTGCGCTCGGCGCCGAGCCCGCGCAGGTCGGCATACGATTGGCCGCCCTGGAATCCGGTGGCACCCTGGACGTCGCCGACTTCCGTCTGACCCTGGCCGGCGGCAAACTGCGGCATCTGGCCGAGTGCCGTGTCGAGGGAGACCTGGCCGACGGAGGTGATCTGTCCGGCGCCCACGGTGACGAGCGGGCTCGAGGCGGTGTCGCTGCGACTGGCGATCAGGCTGCCGGTCACCACCACTTCGGCCAGCGAGCCCTGCTGTTGGGCCGGGGACGACGCCGCAGACTGCGGCAGGGCCTGCGAGGCCGGATCGGCACTGCCCGAAGCGCTGCCGGCCGGGGGATCACCGGCCGGAGGATCGCCCGCGGCCGTGGCGGCCGAGGCGGTGGGAGGATCACTGCTGAGGTCCGCCGGGCTCACGCCGCCCTTGAGGATCATCAGCGCGCCGGTGGGCGAGCGCTTCACCGTCAGCTGCGTGCCGGAGAGCAGGTGGGTCAGTGCGTCCTGTGCCGTGTAGTCCCCGACCAGGGAGGTCGCGGGCGTACCGGCTACGACGGACTGCGTGAAAATCACGTCCTTGCCGCATACCTGCGCATAGGTCTGCAGCGCCTCGGACAGCGACTGGTGGTTGATATCGAAGTGAAACAGCCGGCCGTGCGCGGCGGCGGCGGTCGCCATGAGGCCTGCCACGGTCGTGAAGACGGCGCGCGCGAGCGGCCGTTGCACGTGACCGGGATGACGCGCGGCCGCAGACCGGCTGCGCTTGCCGCGCGAGGCGGCAGACGATGAATCCGACTTGAACATGTGCTCCCCCCAAAAAAGGATTGCGAATCGCAAAACCGGCCCGCAGAGACTTTTTTCGGGCCGTCTGAGGAGAAGACGCCGCGGTCCGCCAGATCCTCCTGACAGTTGTCGTTTTTTGTAAAAAAACAACGTCTGGCGGCAGCCGCCGCCCGCCGACCCTAGAGCGAGGAGGCTGCGGGCGCCGGGATCTGCGGCGCGGACGCCGGGGCGGCGAGGTGCCGGGGGGCCCGGTAGGTCAGGATCACCGTGCCGTCGGCCCGCTCATGCGCCTGCACCGGCAGGTAGTGGGTGATCGTGCCGACGAAACCATCGACGTCTCCCTCCTGGTAGACCCCGCTGATGCGCATCTGCGCGGTGCGCGGATCGCCGGCGACGATCGGCTCGGGGATGTAACGGTCGATGCTCGTGAGGACCTGATGCAGGGGCTCGTTCTTGAAGACCAGCTGTCCGCGCTGCCAGGCCGTCACGCGGCGCAGGTTGACGCGACTGACGTGCGGCGGCACGTGCTCGGCGAGCACCAGCTGCTCGCCTGGATCGAGTGCGATGCGCTGCCAGTTCGGCGGGATGCCGGTCACCGCCACATCCACCATGCGCGGATTGACCCCGGGCTCGCCGACCGGTACGAACGGCTTGACCGACGCATCGGCCGGCAGGATCACCACGTGCCCCTTCAGCAGCGTCACCCGCAGCTCCGAGCCGACCAGGTTGACGTCGAAGGCGGTCCCGGTGGCAACCACCTTGCGGCCATCGGCGGTGACGGTGAAGGGTCGCATGGGGTTGTGCGCCACATCGAAGCGCGCCTGCCCGCGAATCAGCGTCAGCGTGCGCGCATCGGCCGTGTAGCGCACCGTCACCTCGCTGCTCGCATCGAGCACGATTCTCGAGCCGTCCGCCAGGCGCACCGAGCGTTGCTCGCCGGGGCCGGTGCTGTAGACGAGCGGACGGTGCTGCCACCAGAGGATGCCGCCCACGAGCGCGATCAGCACGCTCGCCGCGGCCGCCAGACGCACCGGCGGGCGACGCAGCTTGGCGCGCAGCCAGTTGCTGCGCAGTGCGTTGTACGCGTGTACCAGCGCGGCGCGGCGCAGCCGCACCACGCCCGGGCTGGTCGACTGCTCGCCGAGGAACATCCACGGCGTCTGCACGGCCCGCCAGGCCTGCTCGTGGGCCGGATCGGCGTCGAGCCAGGCGGAAAATCCCGCACGGAACAGCTCCGGAGACTCCGTCAGCCGGATGCGCCAGGCGACGGCCTGCTCGAGGCTGCTCGCGGCGGTGGAGTCGCCGTGCGTGTTCATTGTCTGCCGCACCGCGTGGCCAGATGAAGCATGGCGCGCATCACGTGCTTCTC
>JAKADE010000549.1 GCA_021820785.1 Pseudomonadota bacterium | reverse complement strand
GTATTGGGGGCATGCACGGGTCGGGAGAACCTCCCCCGCAGCGCCGCGGACGCCTGAATCGAGTATTCCTCCAGGCGCTGCGCCTTGCCCTCCAGGCGCATCTTCAGCCAGTACGCCTGGAACGGGAGGTGGCCGATTCCCGGTCCGGCCGGGCCGAAGGGATGAAAGTAAAAGTCCCCCGGGTGGGTCCAGTCACGAAAGCCGATGCCGAGCTTGAAGGTCGCCTTGATCTGTCGGACCAGGTCGTTCTCGTCAATGCCGAGCTGGCGGATGAAGTCCATGATTGGCGGGATCGTTGCCTCTCCCACCCCGATCGGCTCGATGCGGGCGGCCTCGATCAGCCGGATCTGCACGTTCATGCCGGCCAAGGCCTTGGCGAGTGCGGCCGCGGCCATCCAGCCCGCCGTACCGCCCCCGACGATCACCAGGCTGCGAATTCGCCTGTCGTTCACGGTCTTGCCTGAAGCCCCCTACCCCGTTCATACTCATACTACCGCACGCGCTCGCGGGCCGTGCCGGAAACCCAAATTTGCTAGTTTTATGCGCCTGAGCGCGGCGTCCTCCCGGGCGCTGCTTGCGAGTGCGCTGGGGATCCGCACGCATGCATTCAGCGGTCGACCAGACGGAACATCTGCTTTCCAGCGTCCTAGTGCAACTGATCGTCATGATCGCCGTGGCGCGCATCGGCAATCAGGTGCTGCGCCGCCTCGGGCAGCCGGGCGTGATCGGGGAAATCATTGCCGGGCTGCTGCTCGGGCCCTCGTTGTTCGGGCACTTCTTTCCGGCCACGTCGATGGCGCTGTTCGGTGCCGGCACCTCCGTGCCCATTACCATCATCAGCCAGATCGGCCTGGTACTGCTGATGTTCCAGATCGGTGCGGACTTCGAGTTCGGGCACCTCACGCAGGCGCGCAATCGAAATGCCGCACTCGCGATTGCCGCGGCGTCGATCTGCGTCCCGTTCGGGTTGGGATTCGGGATCGGTGAACTGTCGGCGCACCACTTCGCCCCCTCGATCGATCCGCTCACCTACAGCCTGTTCATCGGTGTGGGACTGGCGATTACCGCCGTGCCGATTCTTGGCCGGATCCTGCGTGAATTCGACCTGACGCACACCGAGGTCGGTGTCGTGGCCATTGCGGCCGCGGCCGCCAACGACGTGACCGGCTGGGTCCTGCTGGCGGGGATCTCCGCGTACGCCTCGGCGCGCTTCTCTGCTACCGGCCTTGCCGTGCAGATCGGCGGCATCGTCCTGCTCGGAGCCGTCGCCTGGCTGGGCTTGAGCCGCCTCTGCCGCTGGCTGCTCGTGCGTATGCCCGTCAAAGACGGTCACGTGCCGCCCAACCTGATGACGGTGGTCATCTGTCTGATCTTCGCCGTGGGGCTGTGCACCTCGTCGCTAGGGATTTTCACTATCTTCGGTGGCTTCCTCGCGGGGCTGCTGTTTCACCGCGACCGGAGTTTTGTCGATGCATGGCGGGCTCAGGTCGGGAAGTTCGTGCTCGTATTCTTTCTGCCGGTGTTTTTCACCTACACGGGGCTGCGCACCAATGTGCTCGGCTTGACGAGCGCCTCGGACTGGACGTGGCTCACGCTCATCCTGGCCGCGTCGATTTTCGGCAAGATGATCCCGGTCTACCTCGCCGCACGTGCCGGCCGCTTCAATCCGCTGGAAGCGACAATTTTCGGCACGCTGATGAATACGCGGGCACTGATGGAGCTGATCGTGCTGAACATCGGCTTCGATCTCGGATTCATTCCGCAGAAAGTCTTCACCATGCTGGTCGTCATGGCGGTGGTGACGACGGTGATGACCGGACCGCTGCTGCGCGTGCTGCTGCCCCGGGCCGGCTATCCGGTGCCGTCCGGCATCGAGGCCTGATCGCTCAGGAGCCTCCCGGGGACCCGTCGTTCCCGCCGGCGCCAGGCCGGTCGTGAAGCCTGCGAGTGAGATGCGCCCGCACCGGGCGCGCGAGTTAGAGCCGAGCGCTCGCGGTGGCCGATATCCGGGGAGTGAGTTGCCCGACCGCGCGCACGAGTTCCGGATCGTCGCAGTCCAACGAATTGATGCGTGGACTGACCGCGTGGCTGGCGAGCAGTGCCTCCGGGGCCGTTCTGAGCAGCGCGCGCGCCTCGACCGGGGTGCCGCGCAACCAGGTCTCGACGTCCTCGGCCGCGATGATCGCGGGCATCTCGCGCGTGGCGCTCTGGATCGATTCGATGGGCGCGCACGAGGGCACCGTGAGGATCGTGCAGCCCTCGATCACGTCTCCGTCTTCCGTCTCGGTGCGATCCCAGATGCCCGCCACCGCAAACACGGCGCGGTCATGGGCGTGAACGAAATATGGCTGGCGGTACCCGGCCGGGGTCAAGCGCCAGGTGTAGAACCCGGCGAACGGCAGAATGCAGCGCTGGCTGTTGAGCCAGGGACCGCGAAAGAGCGGACTGTCTTCGAGCGATCCGACCGCCAGACGCAGCCACAGACCGGCCGACGCGTCGCCCTTGGCCCACGCCGGAGTCAGTCCCCAGCGCATCATCACGGCTTCAGACTGGTCGGCATAGAGACGCACCGCCGGGACGTATCGGGTCGGCGCCACGTTGAAACTCGCCGAGAAGCGCCACCACCTGCACTGGGGTGCAAGTTCACGCTCGACCAGATCCTGCTCCGGCAACACATATCGCTCGCACATGCGTGAACCATAGTCCATGCGGACCGCATCGCCTGTGACGCACTGCACGAGTTGGGAGACGAGCGCTTGCAGTACGCGCTGTCTGCGTCCGGCAACGCCGCGCACCAAACCGATTCAGATTCAGCGACTTACGCATCGGCTGCCCCGTTCAGTGACGCCAGAGCTGTCCTGGAGGCGCAGCCGAGGGGACCTGCGGCCCGACCGACGCCGAGTATCGGAACGCCACGCGACCACGAACATCACCCCCACCATGAGCGCAACGATCAGGACCTGATCCAGCGCGCTCGGTCCATGGGTCCGCGGGGGCCCGATCAGCGCATCGGCGAGCACGCACACCGGAATGTGCGCGGCGAAGACCTGCAAGGAGTTGCGGCCCAGCAGTTCGAGCACC
>JAKADE010000548.1 GCA_021820785.1 Pseudomonadota bacterium | reverse complement strand
GAATGCTGACTCGATCCCCGCTGGCGAGCTTCGCCGGGGGATCGCGGACCACTTCGGTGACCGCCGCAATCCCGCCCACGGCCTTCAGGTCCCCGCGTTGCACACCGACGCGCACCGCGTGTGCCTGCGCTTTCTTGTCCTTGAGGGTAAACACCACCGTCCGGCTGCCCCGGCGCACCACGCTCGAGGCCGGCACCCACACCATTCCCGGCGGCACCGCCGAGTGGGCCGCGGCCGCACCGCTGCGCTGCAGGAACGAGACGCGCACGCCCATCTGCGGCAGGATGCGCGGGTCCTTGCTCTGCAGCGCCACGCGCACCCGCACGGTCGCCTTGCTCTTGTTGGCGGTCGGCACGATGGCGATGACGTGCGCCGGAATGCGCCAGTCCGGGTAGGCATCGAGCACCGCGACCGCCGGCTGGCCGGCGCGCACCCGGTCGATGTAGGCCTCGTTGACGTCGACGTCGACTTCGAGGGAGTTCATGTCGACGATGGTGGCGATGCCCGTCTGGGTGAAGCCGCCGCCGCCGAAGAACGGCGAGATCATCTCCCCGACCTGGGCCGGCTTGTCGACCACCACCCCGGAGAACGGCGCATGCACTACGGTGTAGTCCTCCTGGACCTGCGCGGCGCGTTGCGCGGCGCGCGCCACGGCCACGTCGCGCCGTTGAGTGAGGACCTGCGCGGCGAGCGCGCCGGCCTGGGTCTGCGCCTGTTGCAGCGCCTGCACGGAGACCAGGTGCTGACCGATCAGCGCCTGGTCGCGGGCCAGATCGCGCCGCGCCTCGGCCCACTGCACCTGGTATTGGCGCAGTTGTGCCGCGGCAGCCTGCGATTGCGCATCCGCCTGCTGCAGCGCCGCGCGGGTCGCCTTGTCATCGAGTCTGGCGAGCACCTGTCCGCGGTGCACGAACTCCCCTTCCTGGAAGTACACATGGGTCAGCATCCCGGCGATTTCCGCCGACACGGTCGCCTCGCGTTCAGCCGTGACGTAACCGCTCGCCTGCAACACCGCACTCGACGCCCCGGCCGGTGCCTGGGCGATTGCGGTTTTGACGGGAATGCCGTGCGTGCGGGTGAAGTAGAAGTAGCCGGCGGCCCCGAGCAGCCCCAGCCCGAGCAGCGCGCCGACGGCGATCCAGACCGTACGCGGCGCGTGCACCGCCTCGCGCTGGCTGCGGTCGATCCTGAGCTGACCCAACAGCTGATGGTTATCGTTGGAGTCCACGTGATCCGACATCCTCCGCTGCTGTCATTTTCCCCTCGGTCCCCCGACCGGTCGGAACCAAACGCGTGGCGCGGTGCGCGCATTCTACGGCAGCAGGAGGTTGAGGTAAAACCAGGCCATGGACAGAGCATCGCGCGCCGCGCCGGCGCGGCCCAGTGCGATGCGTCACGGGACCCGGGTGACAACTGTCACCCGGGGACGATGCTCAGGGTTTGGCCGGATCGAGCTCGAGCAGCGGTGCGGCCGCACAGGCGGCGAGCAACGCCTGCGCCTCGCGCCAGCGCGACGAGGCCCGCAGCGTTTGTGCGTCCGGCTGCTCGCGGCCGTGCAACCGCGCCAGACGCACTGCGGAGGCCGGCGCCGGCGTCACTTTCAGTCCCGAAAGCAGCTGCTCCACCGCGGCGCGGTCGTTACACACCGGCAACATGTCACAGCCGGCCGCGAGCGCCCGCGTGGCCCGCTCGAGCACCCCGCCGTAGGCCACCGCACCGCCCATCGACAGATCATCGGCGAACACCGCGCCCTGGAAGCCGAACGTCCCGCGCAGCACCTCCCCGATCCACCGGTGCGAGAAACTCGCCGGCGCCGCATCCACGGCCGGGAACAGCAGGTGTCCGACCATCACCGCGGGCAGGCCGTTGGCGATCAGCCGCCGGTACGGCATCAGATCCCCGTCGAGATCCGCGAGCTCGCGCCGGTCGACCGGCAACTGCGCATGCGAGTCGGCGGTCACCGCGCCGTGACCGGGAAAATGCTTCGCCGTCGCCGCCATGCCGGCCTCGCGCATGCCGTGCATGTAGGCGCCGGCGAGCTGGCTGACCGCCTCCGGGCGGCCGTGGAAGGCCCGGTCGGTGATGAAACTCACGCCGTAATCGATGTCCACGCACGGCGCAAACGACAGATCGATGCCGCAGGCGGCGAGCTCGGCGGCCATCAGCCAGCCCATCTCGCGGGCCAGTGTGAGCCCCTCGCGCGCCTCGAGATCGAACTGCCGCCCGATGCGCCGCGCCGGCGGCAGCACCGAGAACCCGGTGCGAAAGCGCTGCACCCGGCCGCCTTCGTGATCGACCGCCACCAGAAGCCTCGGCGTGCGCAGCGCGTGGATGGACTGCACCAGTGCGGTGAGCTGCGCCGGATCGACGTAATTGCGCGTGAAGAGGATCACGCCGCCGACCAGCGGGTGCGCAAGCAGCGCGCGCTCCTCGGCCGTCAGCGCCGTCCCGGTCAGATCGATCATCAGCGGGCCGAGCGTCATGGGGGCCTGCCTCACGGTCCGGTGAGCAGCGCCAGCGACTCCACATGTCCGGTGTGCGCAAACATGTCGATGACGCCGGCCGCCTCGAGTTTCAGCCCGTGCTCGTGCACCAGGATGCCCAGGTCGCGGGCCAGGCTGCCCGGATGGCAGGAAATATACAGCACGCGCTGCGGCCGCAGCGCCGCGACGGCGCCGAGCACTTCGCGCGCTCCGACCCGCGGCGGATCGAGCAACACGTGGCGGTACGGGCCGCGCAGCCAGGGAACCTGCGGGTCGGGTGCGACGGACAGGTCTGCAACGTGAAACTCCGCATTGCTGATGCCATTGCGCGTTGCGTTGCCGCGCGCGCGTTCGATCAACGACGCCTCGCCCTCCACGCCGACCACGCGCGCCCCGGAGCGCGCGAGCGGCAGCGTGAAGTTGCCGAGACCGCAGTACAGATCGAGCACCGCGTCGCCCGGAGCGGGGGCGAGCAGCTCGATCGCACGCGCCACCAGCGCACGGTTGATCGCGCCGTTGATCTGCACGAAATCGCTCGGCTCGAACTGCAGACGCAGGTCGAACTCGGGCAGCGCGTAGAAGAGCGGCTCGCGGGCCGC
>JAKADE010000547.1 GCA_021820785.1 Pseudomonadota bacterium | reverse complement strand
GTGCGAGGCGATCCGGACGAGGCCCGGTATCTGTTCAAGAATGCGCCGATTCCGACGCTCGGTTACAAGACGGCACTTGAGCTGGTGGAGGAAGGCCGAACGGAGGATGTGGCCGGATATCTGCGCTCGGTGTCTGCGGGATTCGTGGGTTGATCACGCGCGATGATCCGAAAGGGGACGTGAGCGCCCCAGGCGGTTTAAGTTACCGCGCGGCGTGATGCCCGCTGGTGTGCAGACGATCAGCCGGTCGTGAGTGAGATTGAGTTTTGGCCTGTCAGCTAAGGCCGACGACCAGCCGCTTGCCCAACGCTGCCGCTGCCCGTTCCAATTGCTTGAGGGTCGGATTGCCGCGTGGCTGCTCCAGTCGTTGCGCGGCGGGCCAGGACGTATCCAGTGCCCGCGCCATGTCGGCCAGCGATTTTCCCTGTTCTTCACGCGCTTGGCGCATGAGCAGAGCCGCCTGTACCGCCGCCGCAGGCTCGATCCATTCCCCGCTCTTTACTTTCGATGCGGCTGGAATGACTTCTTCGTCCTCCATACGCTGCTCCAGGCACGCCGTCAGCACTTCCGCTGCATTGAACAGCGCAGCGTCGCGATCATCGCCCTCAGTGATGGCTTCGGGGATGTCCGGAAACGTCACAGTAAATCCGCCTTCCGGCTGTGGCGCCAGCACGGCGGCATAACGGATGGTGGTGCTCATTTCAGTTTCACTCCGGCCTGTTTCTCGATGCTCTTGAGCGTGCCGATCTTGACATCGGTGGCGCCGTGCACAGGGACAGTCACCTTGCGCTGACCGTTTGACAGGATGTGATGGCTGCCGCTGACGCGAACCACCTCGAATCCATTCTGCTCCAGCGCTTTGATGATCTGCTTCCCATTCACAGGCCCTATTATATATCATGAAAGATATATCGCTAGTGATATGTGCAATGAGCGGGACAGGCTAAAGATACTGCGGTCTTGCCCAACCACTTAGACAAGCGACTACGGGACCGGCTATGCGTCTGGTCGACCGGACTACAGGACAGCCGGGGCCTGGCGAGCCGGGTGAGGGCAACGTCGCTGCCGCGGTATCGCTCGACTTGACGCGGCCGGGCACCACCGACTCCTCGCAGGTCGTGAAGCTCTGCGGCGATGCGCCAAAAGTCAGCCTGGAGCGCAGGTACAGCCCGACCGTGTGGCTCGGCGCGCGTCCTACGGCGGTTACGGACAACCCGGACATGGCGTACGTCTCCAAGTCCTACGTCACGCGCCAGAGCCTCACCCTGAGGCATCGTGAGATCTGTCTCGATCCGGATAGAGGCTGCCGCAGGACGATTCGAGTTGGAGGAGCTGAAGACGAGGGGGCGGCAGGGCGACGCCAGCCGAGGATTCCCGCACGGCGGCGCAATGGAACGCAAAGCGGGTAAACTCCGCGCCCATGCGACAGATCGTTCTAGATACCGAGACCACCGGTCTCGAACCGTCGCTCGGGCACCGCGTCATCGAAATCGGCTGCGTCGAGCTCCTCAACCGCCGGGTCACCGGCCGTACCTTCCACCAGTACCTCAATCCTGAGCGGGACATCGATGCCGGGGCGCTCGCCGTGCACGGCATCACCCGCGAGTCCCTCGCCGGCCAGCCGCGCTTTGCCGAGATCCTCGATGCGCTTCTGGAATTCATCGATAGGGCGGAACTCGTGGCGCACAACGCTCCGTTCGACGTCGGTTTTCTCGAGGCCGAGTTCGCCCGCTGCGGGCGGCCGCTGAAGCTCACCGAGCGCTGTCACGTGCTCGACACGCTGGTGCTGGCGCGCGAGATGCACCCTGGCCAGCGCAACAACCTCGATGCGCTCTGCAAGCGCTACAACGTCGATAACGCCGGCCGCGATCTGCACGGTGCGCTGCTCGATGCGCGCATTCTCGCCGACGTCTACCTGGCAATGACCGGCGGGCAGACGGCGCTCGAGCTCGCCGCGCTCGAGCGTGAGCCTGGCGCGAGCGCCGCTCAGCCGGTGCGCCCGGCCGGACGGCTGAAGGTGCTGCGCGCGAGCGCGGCCGAACGCGACGCCCACGAGCAGATGCTCAAGGTGATCGCCAAGGCGAGCGGCGGGAAGTGCCTGTGGCCGAGCGAGGCCGGCGAAGAGCGCTCCGCCTGAGCCGCGCGAGCCCGGTCCGCCCGCACGCGCGGCCGGTGGTTAAAATAGCTGTTTCCACGAGGGAACCGTCCGTGACCGAAAAGTCCCCTGCGCCCGCCATGCGCGTGCCGCTGCTTGATTTGAAGCCCCAGTACGAGACCATCGCGGCGCGCACGCGCGCGGCGATCGAGGCGGTCTGCGCGAGCCAGCATTTCATCCTCGGCTCGGAGGTGAAGACGCTCGAGACGCGGCTCGCGGCCTACACCCAGACCCGCCACGGCATCGGCGTGTCTTCCGGAACCGATGCGCTGCTGCTTGCGCTGATGGCGCTTCGGATCGGCCCCGGTGATGCGGTCATCACCTCCCCGTACACGTTCTTCGCCACCGCCGGCACCATCGCGCGCACCGGCGCGCGGCCGCTGTTCTGCGACATCGAGCCTGCCACGTTCAACCTCTGCCCGCGCGCGGTGCGCGAGCTGATCGAGGGACAGTGCGAGCGGCGCGACGGCGCGCTCGTGCACCGCGCGAGCGGCACCCGGGTCAAGGCGCTGATGCCGGTGCACCTGTACGGCCAGGTCTGCCTCATGGAGCCGCTGCTCGCGCTCGCCCGGGAGGCGGAGCTTGCCGTCATCGAGGATGCCGCCCAGGCGATCGGTGCGCGTGATGCCGGCGGCCGTCAGGCCGGCAGTTTCGGCGACATCGGCTGCTTCTCGTTCTTTCCGACCAAGAACCTCGGCGCCTTCGGAGACGCGGGCCTGTGCGTTGCTCAGGACGATGCGCTCGCCGAGCACATGCGCGTGCTGCGCGTGCACGGCGGTCAGCCGAAGTACCATCATGCGTTCATCGGCGGGAATTTCCGCATCGATGAGCTGCAGGCTGCGGTGCTCAACGTCAAGCTCGATTACCTCGACGACTGGTCGCGCCGCCGAGCCGAGAATGCCCGGGTCTACGACGCGGCGTTCGCCCG
>JAKADE010000026.1 GCA_021820785.1 Pseudomonadota bacterium | reverse complement strand
CGTGCACCTTGCCGAGGATGTTGTCCATCGAATCCTCGATGGTCCCCGAAACGGTGCAGTTGATGGTCGAGGTGGCCGGCTTGTGCTCGAGCGCACCGGCATTGGAGGTGACGCGGCCGGCTGGAATGGCGCCGCGGCGCAGGGCCCAGAGGAACCGCTCGTTCCAATGGTCGCGCAGATCCTCGCGCTCGACGTCCGCCAGCGCGCGTGCCACGCGCTTGTAGGTGTCGTCCATCGTTTTGTCGATGGCCGTGCCGTCTTTGGCGGTCAGACGGTACTTCTTGTCCCAGATGTCAATTGACGCTTCCTGGAACGGAATGGCGTCAATGTCCTTAGTTTCGATCTTCACGACGGTATTCATGTGTCCGCGGCGCCCCTAGTGTCTGCACACCGGATCACAGGGAATACGGGCGGCGCGGAAAGCGCGGGGCTGTGCGCACCGGACCTGCCGATACGCCGATCCACAGCCTGTATCCCCCTGAGCCTCCCCGAACGCGCGATCTCGCGTGCCGCCGAGAGCGGACACAAGATCTTGTGTCGGGGTAAAGAGCCTAATGACGGCCTGCCTCTGCGTCAAGATTTCCGGCGTATGGCAGATGATTTATTAATGCTTTTTAAAACAATTAGTTATGCCAATTCCGCCTGTCCGGGCGGCAGGATTTTTTTCCGCCCGGGCGTTCCGATCCGCCATCCCATAACCCCAAGATATTGTATCCCCCGAAATTCCACAGCTTGTGCACAGCCTGTCCCCCGGCCGCAGGACCGGCCCGGGGGAACCGGCGACGCTTGAAAAATTCCAGCCCGGCCGCAGATCCGTTCCAACGAGATTCACGGTGCCGCAACCTGACACCACTATCATTGGAGGTTGGATCATGACTGTTGTTCGCTATCAGCCTTGGACGCTCATCGACAGCCTGCAGCGCCAGCTGGATCAGGCATTCTCGACGGGAACCGACGAGAGCGCTGCAGCGGCGGACGTCGCGTGGATCCCGCAGGTCGACATCTACGAGGAGACCGACCGCTATGTGGTGGTCGCGGACGTCCCGGGCGTCGAGCCGAAGGACATCCGCATCACCGCCGACAAGGGACTGCTGACGATCCGCGGCGAGAAGCGCTCGCGCGAAACGCCGCAGAGCAATGCCCGGCAGCGCCTCGAGCGGCGAACCGGGACCTTCCTGCGCACATTCACGCTGCCGGAGGGAGCCGACGTGGACCGGATCGCCGCCAAACAGTCCCACGGCGTGCTCGAAGTGGTGATCCCGAAGCAGCCGCAGCTGCAGCCGCGCACCATCGAGGTCCACGCGGCTTGACCGATGGACGCTGCGCCCCGGAGAGCCGCCGCGTTCCCCGGGGCGTAGAATTCGCCGCATGCCGCTGCGCGGCGTAGCAGTGGGAAATGGCACAGATGGCAGCGCAGATGAACATTTGCGTTCTCGGCGGGACCGGCTTCGTCGGCACCGCAATCATCAACCGTCTCAGCGAAGCCGGGCATTGGGTGAGCGTGCCGACGCGTCATCCGCACCTGCACCAGGAATTGCAGGTACTGCCGACGGTTCGGCTGATTCGTGCCGACGTACACGATCCGCGTGATCTTGACCGCCTGGTCGAGGGTATGGACGCGGTGATCAACCTCGTGGGTATCCTCAATGAGCAGGGCCGCAACACATTTCAGCGTGCCCACGTGGAGCTTGCCGCGAAGCTGGTAGGCGCTTTGAGGGCGGGCCGGGTCCGTCGTCTGCTGCACATGAGTTCGCTGGGCGCCGATCCGCGCGGCCCGAGCCGGTACCTGCGCAGCAAGGGGGAGGCGGAAGCACTGGTGCGCGCTGCGGCCGCGCAGGTGGACTTCACGATTTTCCGACCATCGGTCATCTTCGGTCCGGGAGATTCGCTCACCAATCGCTTCGCAGGCCTGTTGCATCAGTCGCACGGGTGGCTGCCCCTCGCCCGAGCGCAGGCGCGCTTCGCTCCGGTCTACGTCGGCGATGTCGCGGCAGCCTTCGCATATGCGCTGCGCACACGCGCCACGATCGGCCAAACCTACGAACTCGGCGGCCCGCAAATCATGACGTTCGAAGAGTTGGTGCGCACCACGGCGGCGGTCGCAGGGCTGCCCTGCCACGTCTTTGGCCTCCCCGATTCACTCGCCCGCCTGCAAGGTCTGATCATGGGCCTGCTGCCGGGCAAGCCCTTCACGCTCGACAACTTCCGCTCCCTCACGCGCGACAGCGTCTGCACGGAGGACGGATTCGAGCGCCTGGGGCTCGCGCGCCACCGACTGCTCGAACTGCTTCCCACTTACCTGGCTCCGCCGCGCGCCGCCGCCGCAACGCTGGCGGAGCAGCACTGAGCCCGGCAGAACGATCGCCGGCAGGTCTCACTCGACAGTGAATGGCACTGGCCCGAGACGCACCATGGGCACGGACCGGCCGAGACGAACCCGCGCCGAGAGCTGGTGCCGCCCGGGCGCGAGGGGCCAGGCGATCCGCGGCCAGTGCGAGCGGCCGAGCACCCGCCCATCCAGAATCCAGGTCACCGAGCGCACCGCGCGCGCGCCGGCGATCCGGAACGTATAAACCTGATCGGTGCGCGGGATGCGCGGATCGATCGCGAGTCGCTCCCCGCGGACTGGACGGGCGATCACCAGCACACGCCGTCGGGCCACGGGAAGCGCACGGTGCGCATCAGTCGGTAGCTGCCAGTCCTCGCGGCGGATGCACGGGCCGGGGCCGATGCGCTCACAGACTCGCACGCGGCGCAGCTTGGGACTTCGCCACAGACCTGCGTAAGGCTGGCGCTGACGCAAGTACGCGAAAATTTCGCGCAGTACCGGGGCCGGACCCGCGGCACCGGTGACGGTCTCCATGTTGCCACCGGACAGCCGGCCCATCCACACGCCGACCGTGTACCGGTTGTCGAACCCTACTGCCAGTGCGTCGTGAAAATCACTCGACGTGCCGGTCTTCACAGCGGTCGGATACGGCAGATCGAGGACGCTGTAGGGTCCAAACTCCGCGCTGCGCGCATCCGGATCGGACAGGATAGTGGCAATAACCGAGGTTACCGCCGAGGGCAGCACCCGCTGCGGCCGCACGCGCGGACCGTCGCGCAGGACCCGCAGCGGCATGAATCGTCCGCGCCGCGCGAGCGTTGCGTAGGCCTGCACGAGTTGGTAGAGGCTCACCGGCCCGTCGCCGATCGCGACCGCCGGACCGTAATGTGCGGCCGGCCGGCGCAGGGTGGTGATGCCGAGCCGGGCCAGCAGCTGGATGAAACGGGCGACGCCCACCGCTTGGGCGGTCTCCACCGCCGGGATGTTCAGCGAGTTGCCAAGTGCATACCGCAGGCTGACTTTGCCGTAGAAGCGGTTGCTGTAGTTGCGGTATTCGTGCACCCCGCGGCCGATGCGGGCACTGAGCGGTCCGTCACGCAGGACGGTGCTCGGCTGCCAGCCGAGCCGCTCCATGGCAAGCGAGTACAGGAAGGGCTTGAGCGTCGAGCCAGGCTGGCGGGGGATCCTGACCGGATCGAGATCGCTCGCAGTGACGGGCGGTGCAGCCGCCCAGGCGAGCACCGTGCCGCGGCGATTGTCGACCACGAGCGCCGCGCCATTGCGCACGCCACGCACCGCCAGATCTGTCACTCGCCGCGTCAGCGTCCGCTGCACGAAGCGCTCGAGGGGTGCATCGAGCGTGGTCGTAAAATGCCCCCCGTGCAGCCTGAGCGCCCGAATGCGCGCACGTACGAATCCGACGAACCCGCCGGCGATCACCGGCAACTGCGGTGGCGCCGCGGCCGCGAGCGGCGAGCGCAGGATCGCTCGCAGCGCACCGGGGCCAAGCAGGCCTTTGCGGCGCATGCGCCCGGCGAGGGAGTCGACCACGCGGCGCAGCGCACGCGGATGACGACGCGGGTCGAGTGCCGCGGGCGAGCGCACCAGCACGACCAGCGCCAGCTCCTCGGCCGGATCGAGCGCTCCGACCTGCGCGCCGAAATAATAGCGCGCGGCCGGCGCGATCCCGCGCCGCTCAGCGCCATACGGTACCTGGTTCAGATAGAAATCCAACACTCCGGCATGACCGAATCGTCCGATCAGCCGCCCCGCCTCAAGACCCTCGAGCCAGTGGCTCCAATAGGTGCGCGGGCGCGGCGTCAGGATCCGCGCCGCCTGCTCCCCGATGGTGCTCGCGCCGCGCACGATGTGTCCGGCACGCAGGTTCTGCCACAGGGCCACGAAGCGCGCCCGCCAGTCGCTGCCGCCATGACTCCAGAAGCGTCGGTCCTCGGAGAACACGAACGCGGTGCGCAGCAGTTGTGGGATCTGGGTCAGGGACAGTTGCGCTGTGCGGTTGAAGCGGCCGGCACGATCGACGGTGAGCGGCGTGCCGTCGCTCGCGAGCAACACCGGCTCAGCGGCTCGGCGCGGTGGTGGCAGGCTGACGGGCAGCGGCGCGAGGTCCCAGACGGTCGCCGCGGCGAGCACGGCCGCGGCCAGACCGAGCGCCGCACCGGCCCAGCGCAGCCTGCGCCTCGCCATTACGCGCAATGCGGCCACCCTCTCAGCGCTTGCGCACCGGCGCAGGCGCCACCTCGATGTATTGCGCGCGCCCGCGCCCGTAGACCTCGGGCTCATAGATTTCGTGCACTCGAGGCGGCGGCGCGAGGAACCGCCCGCGCGCAATGACCTGGGCGGCGTAGATCAACCGATAGCGTCCGGCTGGCAACCGGTCGGCGTAGAAGCGTACCGAGCCGCGGCCGATCTGCCGGTGGTAGAACCCGTCGGTGGTGATCGAATCATTCGGCCAGGCGCCGTAGTCGAACCACAGAGTCGTGCCGCCCGGGGTGCGCCGAGGCGCAGTCATGTCAGCGGTGGCGAGCTGATGATTGACGGCCTCGAACGCGCCGGGCAGCGGATCGCAGAGGACGACGAAGTGGCGCTCGGCTGGCACGTCCACGGTCAGGTCGACCCGCACCACCGTGCCGCGGTGCAACACCGTCTGCGGCCGGATGCGCACCCACTGGGCGCCGCGTTTGATGCGATAGCGCCGCCGAATGCTGAAGCCGGCATCGGCCGTCGAGGCAAGCGCAGGGGGCAGTCGGTAATTGAGTCGCACCGTATAGTAAAGACGGCCCTGGCCGCTCTGCGTGACGCGAACCGCAGGCGCACCCACCGCCGCTGCGCTGACCGTGCGCGGCGCACTCCTCTGGCGCGAGAATACGGCCGACAGTATCGGCTCACCGGCCACCGTAACCCGGCCGCCGAGGGCACGCAGCGGCGGCTCGAAGACTCTCGCGTAGTGCGCTTCGGCCGTAGTGCAGAATACGTTCTGCTGCGAGTTCGGCCAGGCGCCTGCGGTGCGGCGTTGCGCGTCGATCCAACGCACCAGCCGACTCGCGAGCGGCGCGACCGAACGCACCCCGGGTCCTTTCTCCCGCACGAGCGAGACCAGCGTGTCGAGCACCACGCAATTGTCGCGCAGTGGACTTGCCAGCAACGCCGAATACGCGTCTGCGCGGGTCTCCTGGAACGACGTGGCGCCCGAGGTCTGCTCGGATCGGGCCATCAGGGCCGTCAGGATCCGCTGTGCGCTGACCCGATCGTGTTCCCGGAGCGCCAGCTGCAGCAGCAGTGCCTTTCCGAACAGATTCAGTCGCGGCAACTTCGGCACCAAGCCCGCCGCCTCGTCCTGCGGCACGTGTCCGGCGCGCGCCAGGGCATCCAGCGCGGCAACCTGCACATCGAGCATGCCGCCGCGACCGTTGGGATGGGGGGCCTTGAGCACCTGCGCGCGCAGATAGTTCTCGAGTGCCGAGCGCACACTCGCCGGGGCCCGATAGCCGTCGGCGGCGAGCCAGTCAAACGCCAGCGCCGTGTACGCCGAGAGATACGGACTGACGAAGGCATTGCGGGGCATGAGGAAACTCATCCCGCCGTTGCCGGCCTGGAAGTCCGCCGCGTGCTCGAGCGTGACACGGATCTGCGCTCGAGCCCCGGGCCAGCGCAGGGTCGCAGGCAGCGCGCCGCGCAGTCGCAGGTAATCCGCGGCCATCACTGCGCGACTGAGGCGCTGCTCCCAGGTCGCGAGCGCATCGTCGCGCATCGCGCGGAATGCGGCGGCGAGACTGGTAAGCGCGGTCGGCGCGAGGTGCACGACCAGGCGGGCAGATCCCGGCACGGCAGCCGAGGGCACCCGGACCGGCACCGCCGCGGCACCCTCGGTCAGGCTGCCGTACTCGGCACTCGCGGCCGCTCTGCCGGTCGCCGCAACCGGTATTGTCTTGCGCAGCGCATCGCCGAGCGCGCCGGAGCGCGCGCGCGCGATCAGTTGAATCACACCAGGATGCGGCGCGGTCAGGTTCAACCACTGCAGTCCATACGCATACGGGCGCAGCGTCAGTGCGCCCGCAGCCTGTCCGGTCGCCGCGCCGCCCGCGCGCACCGACACCTGCACTCGGCGAGTCGCAGCCGTTCGATTGGTCACCGAGAATCCCGCCGCGAACCGATCGCCGGCATGCAGCAGATCGGGCAGTGCCGCATTGAGCTGAATCGGCAGGTTTACGCGCACCGTCGCCTGCCCCAACCCCATTGCCGCGCCCGGACGCAGCGCAATCACCACAATGCGCCAGCCAGTGAGATTGTCCGGCACCTTGAATGAAAAAGCGGCCCGGCCCGCCGCATTGGTTTGAAGATGAGGATTCCAGTATGCGGTGTACTTGAACACCGAGCGGATCGGCATGCCACCGCCGCCGTCCCCGCCGGGGGTCAGTCCCTTGCCGAAATGCGGGGTACGCACGGTGGTAACCAGCTGTGAGATCAGGCTGAAGTTACTGAGATCCGCACCGGCCGGCGGCGCGTAGAACGCCCGGCGCGGGTCATAATAGCGACTGCGGCCGGCGAGCAGATCGAGCACCGACGTGTCGACCACGGCCACGACCAGTCGGGTATGCACGCTCGGTCGACCGTGGCGGGTGCGGACGTGCACTTGCACACTCACCCGCGGCCGCGGCTTGTAGTCCGTGCGTGCCGGAACCACGGCCACCTTCAGCGCACTGCCGCGGCCCACGACCGGCAGGCTGACATAACCGAGAGCCAATGTCGGCCGGCCAAGATCTGCCTTGTCGGGGGGCGCGACGCGGGGCGAAAATATGGCCAGGGAGAGGTACGCCCCGGGAAAGAACGAGCGCTCGATCGGTATGCGCAGCACCGGCGTGCTGCCGGCGAGCGTCATCACTTTGCGCCACAACACCCCGTAGCGCTCGACGGTCACGAGGGCCCGCGCTCCCGGGTAGGGGTTCTGCACCAGGACATGCGCCACCTCACCGACATGGTAGTCGCGCCGGTCGGGAACCAACTCCACATGGGTGCCCGTCTTCCACACCACCATGCCGGCGCCCACTGCCCAGGCGCGCAGGATCGTGCGCTCACTGCGGCCCCGGGTGTCGCGCACCGTCGCCACGATGCGGTACGTTCCAGCCTGTTTCGGGGTCAGACGGCACGCGCCGGGCACGGCAGCCGAGGTGGCCCGGCAGTCCCCTTCCGTCACCCACCGGGTAGTCTGCCGAGCGGTGAAGCTTCCCGTGCCGTTGGCAGTCTCGACCACGTTGAGCCGGCGGCGCTGCAGAACGAGGTGCACCGGCGCGCCCCCGGCGGGCCGTCCGGCCGGATCGACCACCAGGTAGTGCACAGTGAAGGGCTGAGCGGCGTGCAACAGCCACTGGTCGAGCCGCAGACCAATGAAGCGGGTACGTGCGGCCCAGATGGCACGGGCGCGATGGGCGACCCAGGTGCCCCGGGCCGACTTCACCGCCGCCTGCAGGGTAAGCCGGCCGTACAGGATGGGCTCGGTCGCAGGGAGCCGGCCCGAGGTCTGCGCGTTACCGTGCGCGTCCAGCATCTGCGGACGCTCAGCGAGCGTCACGGTGCCGGGCACATTCGGCGGATTCACCGGGAAATCAAATCCCGCGTCGCGCGGATCGCGCGGCACAAATGGCTCGGCAGTAATCCGCACGACGGTGCGCACCGGCGCATCGGTATACGGTCCGCCGGAGTGCAGCCGCGCCCGGATCTGTGCCCGGTAGCTCGCTCCCGGACCGAACTGGCGCCCCTGCAGCAAGAGACGCACCTTGAACGGATCCGGCACGAACTCTGTGACCAGGAACCGGCCCGCTGGACGCTGCTGGCGCAGCGCGCCGGTGCGCCAACTGACGGTCATGTCGTACCAGCCCGTCGCGGCAGTCTTGGGAACGTACCAGCTGCCATGCAGACCGCCGAAGGCCGAGAGCGCCACATTCTTGCGCATCAGAACCGTCTTGCCCGTGGCACTGCTGAGCGTGAACCGGTAGCGCAGCGGCGGAGCGGCGGTGAGGCGGGTCGCAGACATGCCGCGCACGAATGCGGCGTAGTGCACCGTGGCGCCGGGCCGATAAACTCCCTGCGCCGTGAAGCCCCAGACTCGCAGGTGCCCATAGCGCGGCTGCTGCTCCTGCATGACCGCGCCGCCGCTGGCGCTGCTGATCCAACGCTGGTAGTTCCAGGTCAGCGGCAGCAGCGCCATGTCGGCGCCGCGAGTGGCCGCGACATACCACCGCGGAGCGTTCGGTCCGAAGCGCCGGTCCCATCCGTTCAGGCGCACCGTCCCGGGCAGCACCGCCAGTCCGCTCGCATCGGTCACGGCGCTCGCCGTCACCGCGTGCAGCCCCGTGAGCGCGCCCGGTGCGGCGGTGCTGAACCGCACCGTCACACCCGCAACCGGCTGGCCGGTCGCGAGCGAACTCACCCATATGAGCGAATCGTAGTGGCCGACCTTGGCGAGCACCTGCCAGGGAGTGACCTCGGCGAACAGTTGTTGCGTATTCCAGTGATACCACTGGTTGCCGAGCGAGGGCGACCAACTCAACTGACCGAGGAGCGCACCGGAGCGCCCGCCGAGATCGGCGCGCACGCCGAGGGGGCGCGCGAGCCACTGGTCACGCGGCGGTCGGTCGTGATACGGGGCAAGCAGCGAAGTCAGCACCGCCGGACCGGCCGCGCCTGCTGTTGCGCGCGCCAGATCCGCCGCGGTCAGCGCGTGATAGGCAAAATCGAGCCGGGTCAGATTGGCGAAGTAAACCGGCAGCACCGTGCGCTCGCCGGCCTCGAGCACACCACCCTGCGGCGCCCCGAGACTCAGCGCGGGGGGCAGATGTCCGGTCGCAAACCGCAGCGCGACGGCATGTCCGAGCGTGCCGCCGAACACATCGGTGAGCCGGGCGGAGAGGTCGGCCCGGTAGGAGCGCATCGCGACCAGGGGGTACGGCAGGGGATAATCATATGGCGTCGAGCCGCCGGCGGGACCCGCGGCAGGGAGCATCCACTGGGGATATCCGCTCCACAACCGGCGTCGCTGCGCGGGGCGCGCAGGAGCCGGTTGCAGCCGGATCGCCGCGAGAGTCTTCTTCGGCACCGGCGCACTGAAGGCCAATTGCACCGTTCCAGGCCGACAGCGCGCCGCGGCGGCGCCAGACGCACCCGGGGGACCGATGGTGCGCCAGGTCCCGGCCGCCGTGAGGCAGTGGATGCCGAGAAACGCGAAGTGTCCGAACGGCGTGAATGTCGTGTTGGGAACGACGCCCTGCGGGCCGGGCAGCCGCCCGAGGGGTGTCACCAGGCCTGCGCCGACGGTGAGTTGATAGGGCCTCTGCACCACGAGTGCGTGCGCGGGCGTGACGATCCAGACACTCCGGGCGCTCGAGGGTACGCTGCGGCGATGCAGCGTCTGCGGATGCGGGATCCAGACCATCGCCCCGGGAATACCCGGCACCGGCAGCAGGAGCGGGCCGGTGCGCCGCCGCGTGAACGGCCGGGCACGCACGGCCACGGAGGCCCCTGCGCCGAGCGGACTGAAGCGCAGCGAGCGCTCGACGGCGGCCACCGTGACCGGCAAGGTGAAACGCACCTGATATTGCGGCTCGGTGCGGCTGCGCCAGCGTTCGAAGTACGCCCAGCGCACTCGCGGGGTCTGTGTGACGAATGTCGCGCTCGGCGCGTGCGCGAAGCGCGCGCCGTCGAGCGCCTTGAACGCCGTGCCGATGCGGATGCGGTACCGGGTAGCGGGCCGGAACCGCTGTCGACCGGGCAAGCGGCACGAGAGGCGCTGCGGATCGAGCCAACGCCACCGGCAATGCAGCGCCGGACGGATGCGGACCGGAACGACGGCGCGGCCCATGCGTCCGAGCGGCACCATCGGCCGATTGAACTGCAGGACGATCTCCTGGCCCGGCGGGACGTCAGTCCCGGCCGGCGTGACCGCCAGCAGCTTCAGGACGCCGGCGGCGTGAGCCGGGGCGGCAGCGAAAACCAGCGCCGTCGCCAGCAGAGCCGACGCGTACGTGCGCTTTCCTGTGTTGCCGGACATCGCCGCTCCCCCCTTTGATGCTCGGGCGCCGTGCCTCGCCGCCATCCATGCTAGCGCAGCACGGCCGCAGCTCGTGTGACGGCTCAGTTGAGGGCGGCGATCGCCTCCAGACGCCGGGCGCGGATCTTCTCGCCGATCGCCGGACCGGACAGGCCCCGCCGTTCCTCGCTGCCGAGCACGACCGCGGCGGCCGCGGCGCGCGCGCGGCGCATATAGTCGGCCTGCGGATACGGCGTCGACTGCAGTCCGGCGCGGCCGCGCGCATCCGCCTCGCAGGCGCGCAGCAGATCTTCGAACCGCTCCGGGCGGCGCAACGCGTCCGTCGCTTCGAGCAACTGCAGCACGGTGCCCGGTCGCAGCGCTTCGGCGCGATGCACTTGGGCGTGATAGCGGGCCGTCAGCACGGCGAGTTCGCGGTAGGCATTCGGGATTCGCAGGCGCGTGCACACCGCCTCGATGAGCGGCACACCGGCCTCCTCATGGCCATGATGGCTCGGCCAGCGCTCCGGCGGGGAGCAGGCCTTGCCCAGATCGTGCATGAGCACCGCGAAGCGCGCGGGCCTCGAGAGGCCGGCATCCGCGGCCCAGCGCAGGGCCAGCATGACGTGCACGCCGGTGTCGATCTCCGGATGCCACTTGGCGGGCTGCGGCACGCCGTAGAGCGCCGCCACTTCGGGGAAAATCACGCTCAGCGCTCCGCATTCGCGCAGCGTCTCGAAGAACACCTCCGGCCGGGGCTCCCCGAGCGCCCGTTCGGTCTCCTGCCACACCCGTTCGGGCACCAGCGCGCCGAGTTCGCCGGAGTCACTCATGCGACGCATCAGTGCGAGCGTCTCGGGCGCGACGCGAAAGCCAAGCGGCGCATACCGCGCCGCGAAGCGCGCCACACGCAGCACGCGGACCGGATCCTCAACGAATGCGTCCGAAACATGTCGCAGCAGACGCGCCTCGAGATCGCGTTGCCCGCCGTACGGATCGATGATCTCGCCGGCGGCGCTCTCGGCCATGGCATTGACGGTCAGATCGCGCCGGCGCAGGTCTTCCTGCAGCGTCACCTCGGGCGAGAACTCGGTGGTAAAGCCCCGGTATCCGGGTGCGACCTTGCGCTCCAGGCGTGCCAGGGCGTACTCCTCGCGCGTCTCGGGATGCAGAAAGACCGGAAACTCCCGTCCCACGGGCAGGTAACCCTGGCGCGCGAGATCCTCCGGCCGCGCCCCGACGACCACCCAGTCGCGCTCGTGAACGGGCCGACCGAGCAACCGGTCCCGCACCGCGCCGCCGACTAGGTAGACTTCCATGCACCCATGGTAACCGACTCGAGCGCCCGCCCGGTGCGCCCCACGCCCCAGCCGCCCTCCCCTGCGCGGCGCGCCGCCGCAGTGCGGCTTGCCGTCGCCACCCTGGCGCTCACTGCCCTCGCCGGCTGCGCCAGCACCCGCTATCTCATGCAGGCCGCGGTCGGCGAGTGGCACGTGATGCACGACCGGCGCTCGATCGTCGATGTCATCGACGAGCCTGACGCCCCGCAGCCGCTGGTGCGCGAACTCGGGGCCGTACGTGCGGCCCGACGCTTCGCCTCGCAGCAGCTCAGCCTGCCGGACAACGACAGTTACCGCAGCTACGTGAACCTGCACCGCCGCTACGTGGTGTGGAACGTCGTGGCGGCACAGCGGTTTTCCGTCCAGCCGAAGCAGTGGTGTTTTCCGATCGCCGGCTGCGTTGCGTACCGGGGCTACTTTCACGAGCGGGCCGCCCGGGCATTTGCCGCTCACTTGAAGCGCCGCGGTTACGACGTCCTGGTCGAGGGGGTACCGGCCTACTCGACGCTCGGCCGGCTGCCCGATCCGGTCATGAGCACCATGATGCGCTACGGCAGCGACGAGCTCGCGGCCATGATCTTTCATGAACTCGCGCACCAGCTGCTGTACGTACCGAACGACTCGCGCTTCGACGAGGCGTTTGCAATGACGGTGGAAAACACGGGCCTGAAACGCTGGCTGCGGTATCGCCACGAGCCGCAGCGCATCACGCTGTTCGAACATCTGGATGCAGCCGACCGCGACTTCGCCGCCCTGCTGCGCCGCGCGCGCAGCCGGCTCGCGCGCGTGTATGCCTCGGGCAAGACGCATGCGCAGATGCTTCGGCGCAAACGGGCCGTCTTCACGCAGCTCGCCGCGCAAATCCGCGCGCTGGAGCAGCACCTGCAGGTGCATGCACCGCTCTATGACCGCTGGATCCGCCAGGGGCTGAACAACGCCGACCTGGTCTCGGTCGGCACGTACTACGACTGCCTGCCGGGATTCGAGCAGCTGCTGCGCCGCGAGCACGGCGACCTGCCGCGCTTCTATGCCGCGGCGCGCCATCTGGCGCACGAACCAAAGGCGCTCCGGGACCGCGCGCTCTGTCGGTCCCGAGGCCGAGCGCCGGGGCAGCGGCTCAGAGCGACGCGCGCAGATCCTGCAGCGCAAACCCCGGCAGCGGCGCATCGCACTGGCGCGTCAGCGCCATCACTTTGAACGCCTCGCCCATTTCCCCCGGCAGCAGCAGGCGGCGCGCCTCGCCCGCGCGGCGGGCGTGCTCGACTGCATCGCCCGCCTCGGCGACCAGACGCTCGATGCCCGTGCCGAGCAGGAAAGCCGCCTGCGTCGCGAATCCCGCCACCTCGAGCCCGGCGGCGACCGCACTTTCGGCGACCCGAGTGAAATCGACCCACGCGGTCATGTCCTGCACGCCGAGATTCACGTACGGGTCGTCGTGCACCCGGTGCTTGTAGTGACAGCGCAGCGTGCCGGCGACACGCTGCGGGTGGTAGTAGTGCGCACGCGGCAGGCCGTAATCAAAGAGCAGTACCATGCCACGCTGCAGCACATCCGCTGCGCTTCCCACCCACGGCCCGGCCTGCAGACAGATCTCCGAGACGTACCCGTCGGCCAGCGGCGCCGGTAACTCTGCGCTGAGCCGGGCCCACTCCTCAGCGAGCGCCGTGTCCGCCGGCGCGGCGCACTCGACCAGGTGTGTGCCGTCGAGCGCAACGCCGAGTTCGCGCGGCGCGCCCGCCTCCAGGACGAACCTGCGGCAGGGCAGCGCATCGAGCACCTCATTGGCGAGAATCACGCCTTGCACGGGCCGCTCCGGCAACCGTTCGAGCCATACCACCCGCTCAGCGAGCGTTGCCGGCAGCGCACCGATGCACTGGCGCTGCCGCTGCGCCAGATCCGCACTGACCTCCAGGATCGCGTAGCGCTGCGGCAGACAGCCGCGAGCGGCGAGTTCGGTGAGCACCGCGGCGGCCATGCGCCCGGTGCCGGCCCCGAATTCCAGAATCTCTCCGCCGTCGGCCAGTACCTCGGCACACTGCGCGGCCACGCAGCGGCTGAACAGGTCCGACATCTGCGGCGCCGTGACAAAATCCCCGCCGGCGCCGATCTTGACGCTGCCGGCGCTGTAGTAGCCGAGTCCCGGCGCGTACAGCGCAAGTGCCATGAAGCGCTCGAATGACAGCCAGCCGCCGCTGGCGCGCACCTCAGCGGCGATGTGTGCCGCGAGCGCCCCGGAATGCGCCGCTTCTTCCGCAGACAGCGGCGGGGTCATAATGGAGTCTGCCGTCCTCATCGATCGAGCCAAGGTTCATGACGCCATCTGACGACGCCCACGCGCCCACCCCGCTCACCGGCCAGGCGGTCCTGGTCACCGGCGGCGCGCGCCGCCTCGGTGCACTCATCGCGCGCACGCTGCACGCCGCCGGTGCGCAGATCGTGCTGCACTATCGCAGCTCGGCGGAACCGGCCCGTGCGCTCGCCGCAGAACTGAATGGCCTGCGGGCCGACTCCGCGGCGCTCGTGCCCGGGGACCTGCTCGATCTGCAGTCGCTCGAGCGGCTGGCCGCCGAGGCGGTGTCTGCCTTCGGTCGGCTCGACATCCTGGTGAACAACGCCTCGACGTTCTATCCGACCCCGATGGGACAGATCGATGAGCGGGTCTGGAGCGATCTGATCGGCACCAACTTGAAGGCGCCGCTGTTCCTCGCGCAGGCCACCCGCGCGGCGCTGAGCGAGCGCGGCGGTCTGATCGTGAACCTCACGGATATCCACGGCATGCGTCCGCTGCGCCACCACCCGGTGTACAGCGTGGCCAAAGCGGGCCTGATCATGCTGACGAAGTCGCTGGCACGCGAGCTCGGTCCGCAGGTACGCGTCAACGCGATCGCCCCCGGTCCAGTGCTCTGGCCGGAGAGCGGGGTCGAGGAGCCGCTGCGCCGGCACATCATCGAGCGCACCGCGCTGAAGCGCAGCGGAACACCGGAGGACATCGCACGCGCGGTGCGCTTCTTCGCCTGCGATGCACCGTTCGTCACAGGGCAGGTTCTGGCCGTAGACGGCGGGCGCAGCATCGCCTGGTAGCGCGGCGCGAACACGCCGGCGGCGTGCATCGGGCGGGTTGCGCACTGCGCGCTACACCGCAGCCTCGTCCGCATCGGACGAGGGAATCCGGGTCAGCGGGTGGGCAGCCTGATCGAACTGCCGCCACAGCGTCCCGATGCTCACCCCGGCGGTCGGATGGATCAGCTCCGGCGCCAGTTCGGCGAGCGGGCCGAGCATGTAGGCGCGCTTGAGCAGATCCGGCCGCGGCAGACGCACGTCCGGGGTGTTGAGCACCTGTGTGCCGTAGAGAAGGATGTCCAGATCCATGCTGCGCGGCGCCCAGCGCGGCGCGGTGCGCGTCCGCCCGCAGAGACCCTCGATGGCCTGCAGACGCGAGATGACGGCGTGAAGCGGCTGCTCGGTGCTGAAGCCGGCCACGAAATTGATGAAATCCTCACCCTCGAACCCGACGGCACGGTTGCGATACCAGGACGAGCAGCGTGCGCCGGGAAACGCCGCGGCGAGCTCGCGGGCCGCCCGTGAGAGATGTTTGTATGGCTCGACGTTACTGCCGGCCGCAACATAGACCTCGGGCATCGGACCGTCTCAGCGCGCCGCGGCGCGGCGGCGCTCGATCGTCACGCCGACGTCGCGGGAGTTGCGGATCGCGCCGGGCTTGTTCAGCGACAGCCGGACCCA
>JAKADE010000546.1 GCA_021820785.1 Pseudomonadota bacterium | reverse complement strand
TCACCTTCGGGATCGTGCCGACGAGCCCGGAGACCGGCTATGGCTACATCCAGCGCGGGGCGAGCGCCGGGGCGGCGTATGCCATTGCCCGCTTCGTCGAGAAGCCCGATGCCGAACGGGCCGAGGCCTTCGTGGCGTCGGGCGAGTACTACTGGAATAGCGGCATGTTCCTCTTCTCCGCCCGGCGCTACCTCGAGGAGCTCGCACGGCTGGCTCCCGACATGGCCCGGGTGTGCGCCGAGGCGTTCGCCGCGGCCAAGGCGGACCTGGATTTCACGCGCATTGCGCCTGAGCGTTTCGAGGCCTGTCCGGCCGATTCGATCGACTATGCCGTCATGGAGAAGACCCGGGATGCGGTCGTGGTGCCGCTCGCGGCCGGCTGGAGCGATGTGGGCTCCTGGTCCGCGCTGCACGAGGCCAGCGATGCGGACGGCCACGGCAATGTGCTCCACGGGGACGTGATCTGCGAGGACTCCGAAGGGTGCTACCTGTACGCCGAGAGCCGGCTGGTGTCGGCCGTCGGCCTGACGGATCACGTGGTGGTCGAGACCAAGGATGCGGTCCTCGTGGCGCCGAAGGCGCGGGTGCAGGACGTGAAGAAGCTGGTGCACCGCTTAAAGGCGGCGGGGCGGTACGAGCACAGTCTGCACCGCGAGGTGTTCCGGCCCTGGGGCAGCTACGACAGCATCGAGTCCGGGCCGCGGTTCCAGGTCAAGCGTCTGAAGGTCAAGCCCGGTGCAGTGCTCTCGCTGCAGCTGCACCATCACCGCGCCGAGCACTGGGTCGTGGTGTCGGGGACCGCGCGCATCACACGCGGGGATGAGGTGTTCCTCCTCGAGGAGAACCAGTCGACCTACATCCCGATCGGGGTGCGCCACCGGATCGAGAACCCGGGCAAGATCGCACTGCACATCATCGAGATCCAGTCTGGATCGTATCTGGGCGAGGACGACATCGTGCGCCTCGAGGATCAGTACGGCCGAGAGGGCACGACGAGCTGACCGTGGGGCGCCCTGTGCCCTGTGCGGCCAGACGCTGGGCGTCCGAGCGGCACGCTCGGTGGATCGCGACGCACGATCAGGGGTGCCGTGAGCTTCGAATCATTGCTCAGCGGTGTCGAGCAGCTGCGTCCTGTGCGCGCTGCCCTGACGGATCTACGTGCCTTCCGGAGGGATGCGGTCTGCGAGTCGCCGCAGGCGCGGCAACAGCGCGGGCAAGTGCTGAGTCATGATGCGCCAGAACGTGTCGCCATCGATGCCGAGGTCTCCGTGGATCAGGCGATGACGTGTGGCGATGATCATCCGTCACGGGACCTCCTCGTGCGCGCGCCGAACCGGGTCCGGAATGGGTGTGGCCGCCTCGTCGAGCAATTCCAGATTGCGTACGGTTGCATCGTAGGTCAGGCCGCTGTCGAGAAATTGGGGCTGGGTGAGCTGAGCCGTATCGCCCAGCGCTCGTTCCCCGAAGCGACGCATGTCCAGGACATAAAGCCGCCATTCGCGCGCAGCCTCACACATGAAGGGCCTCGCGTCCGATGAGCGGGCGCAACTCTGAGCGCCTTGTGGGTGACCAGATCAACAGGGCGACCGAGCCGCAGGGCGCAGCGGCCACGGGGAGCACGCTGATCGTCGCGAGACGGGCGCGGCCCCGAGTCGATGGTGGCTACGCTACGCTAGGCTGCGAGGCGAGGAACTCTGCTGACGTCAACCTTGCGCGAGGCGTGCCACGCGTCGTACGCGGCCTGCATGCGCAGCCACACCTCAGGGCCATCCCCGAAAGCCGCGCCGAGGCGGACCGCGACCTCGGCAGAGACCGGCTTGCGCTCGCGCAGGATGTCATACAGGTGCTGGCGGGACATGCCGAGCGCATCTGCGATCGCCGTCTTGGGCAGCTTCAGCGCCGGCAGGATGTCTTCGCGCAGCAGCGCACCGGGATGAGTTGGGCAGCGCTTCGGATTCCGTTTTGCAATGATTTCAGCCATAGCGGTTCTCTAGCTAGTGGTATTGCTCCAGGTCCACACGCAGCGCGTCTCCGCCTTCAAACTCGAACGTCAGGCACCACGGTCCATTCACGTGTACAGAGTACCGCTGGGGTTTGCCATGCAGGGGGTGGAAATCAAAGCCAGGCACATCCATCTGCTTCACCGATGTGGCGGCATCCAATCTATCCAGCCTGCGCAAGACGCGCTCGTGCAGCCTACTGTCCAATTTCCGGCTTGATCCGCCGGACCACAGTTCGGCAAGTGCCTTGTTCCTGAAGCTCTTTAGCACCGAGCAAGTGTAAGTAATTCGCTGACGAGTGTCAAGTAATAGCTTACATGCACTGATTTCAGTTCGGCCAAGCGCGTCCGTGTCCCCCGCCGGGGGACCGACTCGCCCGGGTACCGCTCTTTGGCCGACTGCTTCGCTCTTCAGCATCGGGTGGGAGCTTTCCACCATCTCGCGTTTTGCGAGCGCAAACGTCGTATTTGGTTTTACTCCATCAGCGCCAGCTCGTACCTATTCCCACCACTGAAAACTGCGCCAGGTGAGGTTGATCCGTCAACGGGCTAAAACTCGCAAGCGATGAGGCCTCCCCGTCCACTATCAACGGTCATTGACGGACCACTTCTGGCGAGCAAAGGCGGGCTCATTCTCGATAGCGCCTCAGCCCCGATCCACTCGGCCACCGTCTCTGCGAGAGCGGCCGTGCAGCATTCCTTCAGCTGCCGCATCACCGCACCGAGCACTGGGCTTTGCGGCTTTGGACATCAGGCGCGACCGGGCGTGCCCGGGCCGGCATTTTGATCAGGGCAGGGCCCTGCCAGAGCGCGTGTGCCGCATCGAAGTCGATGTCGTGCCCGGCCTGGAGGGTCTTGCCTTTCCGCCGGTCGTATTCGAAATCCATCGTGTCGGACGGTCTGGTATAAAAACGGTCGCCATTTCACACCATTTTTCCGACGGAGTACGGTTCCCGGCCGCTTTTTTTTTGGTTCTTCACCCAATTCCGGGGAACGCGGCCCGGATTTTGAGGAAGAAGTACTCGTCATCCCGGAAGCCGTAAGCCATCCGCTTGATGACTTTGATCTTGTTGTTGATGCCCTCGAGCAC
>JAKADE010000545.1 GCA_021820785.1 Pseudomonadota bacterium | reverse complement strand
TAGCCGGCGCGCTCGTCCTTGGTGTTGCCCCAGGGCACGCTCAGGCTCGCGATCATCGCGCCGGGGAAAGTCTTGCCCTGGTGCGAGCGCAGCACCATGGTCGAGACGCGGAACTGCTCGCGGCAGTCCGGCGGCAGCGAGCCGGTGAGCGGGGCACGCGCGGCGCATTCTTTCTGCCAGTCCGACCACTCCGCGACCTGACGTTGCCAGCTCGCCTCGAACGGCTCGAACAGCGCCGAGAGCGCGAGGCTCGCGGCCGATTCGGTGCTGCTGCTGAAGCCCAGGCCGAGGACCGCCTTGCGCGGCAGCTCCCCGAGCAGCGCGACGTTGCCCGGCCCGGCCTGTTCGTACTCCCAGCGCATCCCGCCGTTGCATTTGAAGTCCTGCCAGCCGTCGCTCGTGCCGACGTACCCGCAGCTCGCGCGTCCCCACGCGTCGCGCTGGTCGTCGTCGACGGCGCCGAGGGCGAGCGCGAACGGACCCTGTTCAGCCAGCAGCAGTCGGTGGCCGCGGTGATCGGCGACCGTCGCAATGTTCTCGTGGCCGGTGCCGCCGAGGTGCGGGGCGAGCAGCGCGTAGGGGCGCAGCTGATCATCGCCGGTGAGCTCCACCTCGATCAGCAGCACATCGCGCTCGGCGGCCGGCACGATCCGCAGCCGCAGCTCGAAGCGCTCGTGGCGGTGCACGACGCGCACCGCCGGAATTCCGGAGCCGGCGAGCGTGATGGTCGGATTGCCGAGGCGCTTGACCTCGACCCAGAAGCCGCGTCCGTCGCCGACGATGAAGCCCAGATCGCGGATTTGCGGAATGTCGAGGCGCGGATAATAGACTTCGTTGACGATCCCGCCGCCGACGGTGAACCACAGTCGGGACCGTCCGAGAGAACACCCTACGACGTCTTTGGCGCTGCTGCACCAGGTGGGTGAGAGGCCCGGTGCGCCCGGGGCTACTCCAGAGCCGATATTGCTCATGCGGATCCTCCTGTTTCCTGCCGCGCGCTTTTTGGTCAAGCGTGCCGAAGCCGGGTACGATACTGCATGCTCTGGCTCAAGGCATTCCATATCGTATTCGTGGTGACCTGGTTCGCCGGGCTGTTCTACCTGCCGCGGCTCTTTGTCTACCACTGTGAGACCACCGATGCGCCCGGTCTGGCGCGCTTTGCGGTGATGGAGCGGCGGCTCTTTGCGCTGATGAGCATCGGCGGGGCGCTCACCGTCGCCTTCGGCCTGTCGATGGTGATCGATGCGCCGGCGTTTCTCGAGTTCGCCTGGTTGCGCGTGAAGCTGGTGCTGGTGGCCGCACTGATCGGCTACCACCTCTGGTGTTACGTGCTGATGCGTGGCCTGATCGAGGGGCGCAACCGGCACTCGCAGCGCTGGTTTCGGTTCTTCAACGAAGTGCCCGGAGTGCTGCTGATCGCGATCGTGCTGTTGGCGGTGCTGCGACCCTAGCCGCCGGAGCGCTTGGCGTCGTAACCGCGCTGGCGCAGCGCCTCGACCAGCCGGTCGCGATGCTCGCCCTGAATCTCGATACGACCCTCGCGGACTGCGCCGCCGGCGCCGCAGAGTTTCTTCAGTTCGCGGCCGAGCGATTCGAGTTCCGCCGCGGCGAGCGGCAGACCGAGCACGACGGAGACGGCTTTGCCGCCGCGACCGGCCACTTCGCGCGCCACCCGAACGCGCCCCGTGGCGGCGCTCGCCGGGGCCGGTGCGGCCTGGGCGCGTGCGGGTGCGGAGGGGGATTTGCGCAGTACGACGCCGCGGGCGGTGGGGTAGGATTTCACGCCGCGGATTATGACCGCGCTGCCATCCGTCCGCCATTGCGGCCGCCCCCTCGAGGTGCGATGCTCATTGCGTCGAGCGGCCGAATCGCGAATGGATTGGAACGTGTGTTGCACTTTTGGGGCGGTAAAATTTGCAATCAGCCGGCAAACGGCGATGACGGGGATCAGAATTCATGACGCAGTCGCGCCTGCACGTTCCACATCCTCCGGCACGCCCGGGGGAGACGCCGGACTTCAGCTATCTGGAGATTCCGCCCGCGGGGCATGAGCCTCGGCCGGACACCCTGGCGCCGGCGCTGCAGATCGAGCGGCTCGGCACCGGGATGGTGCGCGTGCTCGATGAGCAAGGCCGCGCCGTCGGGCCGTGGAACCCGCACCTCGAGCCCGAGGAGCTGCAGGTGGCGCTGCGCCACATGCTGCTGACGCGCCACTTCGATGAGCGCATGCAGCGCATGCAGCGCCAGGGACGCATCTCGTTCTACATGAAGTCCACCGGCGAGGAAGCGGTCGCCGTCGCGCAGGGCATGGCGCTGCAGCCGGGCGACATGCTCTTTCCCTCGTACCGCACCCAGGGACTGTTCATCGTGCGCGGCAAGAGCCTGGTCGATCTGATGAGCCAGTGTCTCTCGAATACCCGCGACATGTGCCGCGGCCGCCAGATGCCCATCATGTATCACTGGGCCGAAGGCAACATCTTCTCGATTTCCGGCAATCTCGCCACCCAGTTTCCCCAGGCGGTCGGTTGGGCGATGGCCGCGGCCATCAAGGGCGAGGATCGCATCGCGGCGAGTTGGATGGGCGAGGGTTCCAGCGCCGAGGCCGACTTCCATCACGCACTCACGTTTGCCGCGGTGTACCAGGCGCCGGTGATTCTGAACGTGGTCAACAATCAGTGGGCGATCTCGAGCTTCCAGGGCTTCGCCGGCGGCGAGCGGCGCACCTTTGCGCAGCGCGGCCCCGGCTATGGGATCCCCGGCGTGCGGGTCGACGGCAACGATTTTCTCGCCGTGTATGCGGTGACCCGTTGGGCGGCCGAGCGGGCGCGCGCCAGCGGCGGCCCCACGCTGATCGAACATGTGACGTATCGTGCCGCGGCGCACTCGACCAGCGATGATCCCTCGCGTTACCGGCCGAAGGAGGAGTGGCAGGCGTGGCCGCTCGGCGATCCGGTGAAGCGCCTCAAGGCGCATCTGATCGGCATCGGCGAGTGGTCCGAGGAGCGGCACGCGGCGCTCGAGCAGGAGCTCGAGGCGCACGTGACGGCCTGCTGGAAGGAGGCGGTGACCTACGGCACGCTCAGCGATGGA
>JAKADE010000544.1 GCA_021820785.1 Pseudomonadota bacterium | reverse complement strand
TCGGCTTTCTCCTCGGCGTGCCGCTGATGCTCATCGGCGGGGCGCTGTATCGGCTGATGCCGCAAGGCATTCTCTGGCGGGTCGCCGCCCTGCCCTTTGCCGCGCGCCTTGCGCTCTCGGTGCTGATCGCCGAAGTCGGCTTCTACTGGGGCCATCGCTTCAGCCACCAGATCCCGCTGCTGTGGCGGTTCCATTCGATCCACCACAGCCCGGGCGAGATCGACTTCCTCACCAATACCCGCGCCCACCCCGTCGACATGGTGTTCACGCGCCTGTGCGGCTTCGTGCCGGTGGTCGCCCTCGGACTCGCCTCCGGAGCGGGGATTCCGGCGCTGGTGCTGGTGTTGGGTACGCTGTGGGGCTTCTTCGTGCACGCGAACCTGCGCTGGCGCTTAGGCCCCCTCGAGCACGTCATCGCGACCCCGTTCTTCCACCGCTGGCATCACACTCAGGATGCGCTGCGCGACCGCAATTACGCGGCCATGCTGCCGCTGGTTGATCACCTCTTCGGCACGTACGTGCGCCCCGCGCAGTGGCCCGAGCGCTACGGGATCGACACGCCGATGCCGGCCACGCTCGGCGAGCAACTGATCCATCCCTTCCTGCCGCGCCCGGCCGAGAAGCGTCCGGACCTCAAACTCGACGCCTGACCTGCGGTTCGGTCACCGGACACCGCCGAGTCGGCACGCTTCGCTGCAGCTGAAACACACGGCGCACGGCCGAGACGCCAACCGTCGAGCGCAGCGTGCTTCATGCGCACCAAGGTGCTCGCGACTGACGGGGTCCGCTCGGCGTGCGGGAGAGGATTCATGCTGAACGGTGCATCCGGTATTGAACGTGCGATGCGTTTGGACACTCCTGCGATGCAGGGCTCAGGCCTTGAGCGCTTTCCAGGCACCACACCGGCTCGCCGATGCGGCCCCACCGTCTCAACCTCAGCCGGCGGCCTCGCCGGCGCGTCCCGTCATCCCACCTCGGGTCTTCGTTCGCTCCCTTGGGACACCCTGCAGCGCAGACATCCCCTCCGACGCCGTCAAACACAGCACCACGGCAAACCAGAACAACGGCTGGCGAATGATATTGCCCGTCGTCATGAAGATCGCGACACTGGTCAGCATCGACACGAAGCCGGCCGCGGCGGCGCGGTAGGCGACTTTGAGCGCACGCATCATCAACCCCAACAGGCTGACCACTGCCAGCAACCCTCCCTGTACAAAGACATCCAGAAAAGTATTGTGCGCCTCGTAATTCGCCGTACCGTTCTGGGGCGGGAACGACACATCAGGGGGCGGTGCAGCGTCATCCGCATGGGCCGCAGCGATCTCCGCGGGCATCTGCAGGTGAGGTCCGGGGCCAAGACCGAGCATCCCCGATTCGATGCCCCGCTCGAGGGCCTGATGCCAGAGATCCTCCCGCAGCATCATCTCCCCGTCAGCCTCCGCCCCACCCTTTTTGAGAAATCCCATCGCAAATGTCTCGACGTCGACGGCGTGAGTCATGACCAGCGGCGCGACACTCACGATCAGCAGCGGTATCGACACCAGGATAAGGCGAGCAACTGCCCCCCGGAACGATCGACCAGGCCGAGTGTCCTTCATCCAGACGATCAGCTTCACGCCGAACCACACCGGCAGCGCGGCGGTCACGGCGATGAAAAATGTGTCGCTCTGGGACATCCGTCCGGCAATGAGGGGGGGTATCAGACACGCCACGGCGGCAATCCGCGCCGCGAGGCGAGAGGCGGTGTCGGCAAGATGCCAGGCGAGCAGCGCAACGACGAGACACCCGATGGCCAGCTGGTTCGGGTTGTCGGACCACCCGCGCAATCGGCTCCAATACCACGGATCGACACCGGGGATCCGGATCGCGCCGCTGGCGTTCAGCAGCTGCAGCGACAGCGACAGCGCCGCCCCCCCCACCAGCATCCAGCAGACACGACGGCCCGATAACGGCGCAGCACCGTACAGAATGCTCATCGCGGCGACCAGCGCATAGGCCGCAACGTCGTGCAGCACCAACCCGAGATCCAGCCGCGCGCCGGTGCCTACCGCGCTCATCATGCCGATGCTCATGGCAAGCGCCATCGCACTCCAGAAAGCCAGCAGCACAAATGCCGGACCCACGTCGGCACGGCTGCCGCCGCGCCATATTCTGAAGCTGATCGCAATCATCCAGAGCACTACCGCGATCACCCCCGGCCCCACAGCCCCGCCATGCCATCTCAATTGCGTGGTCGTCGAGAAGAGCAGGCCGAACGCGAGCAGTGCATCGGTCATTGGGCCCTCCGGAGTCTTCGAACCGGCCCAGGCGGTGACCTGCGCCGGTCCGCTACGACATGAAGGTGCTCTCGCACCTCACCCGACCCGTGGCGAACCGCGTCCGCCACCAGTGGACTGTGCGCTCCAGGCCCTGCCTGAGGCTCGAGCGCGGACGCCAGCCGGTATCCTCCTGGAACCGACGGCTATCGGCCTGCAGCGCACGGACCTCCGAGTCCGCAGGCCGCATACGCGTCGGCTCGCCGCACGAGAGAGGTTTTTCGATCCCGACGAGCTCGAACAGCATCCCGATGAGTTCATCCCCCGAAATCATCTTGCCGGAGCCGGCATTGTAGGGACGGCCAAATTCGACCGTGCTGCTGATGCCGGCGGCAAGAAAAGCCGCCACCGTATCAGCGACGAAGGTGAAGTCTCGCCTCGTCGTGGTGTCGCCGACCTTCAATTGCGTGCAGCGCGGATCGAGCAACTGGCGCAACAGAACCGGGATGAGCGCCCGTTCGCTCTGCCGAGGTCCATAGGTGTTGAACGGCCGCAGAATCACCACAGGGGTCTGAAACGAGCGTGCAAAAGCCTCGGCCATCATGTCCGCTGCGATCTTCGAGGCCGAATAGGGTGACTGCGCCTGCAGCGGATGCTGCTCGGAAATCGGCAGTGTCAACGCACTTCCGTATACTTCACTGGTCGAGGTCTGCACGACCCGGCCGACGCGACGTTCACGTGCCGCCTCCAATATGTTGAGACTTCCGAGCACATTGGTCTCGACGTACGAGCGCGGCGCGATGTACGAGTGCGGTATGCCGATCAAGGCGGCAAGG
>JAKADE010000025.1 GCA_021820785.1 Pseudomonadota bacterium | reverse complement strand
ACCGTGGCCGAACGGCTCACCGCGGCCGGCTGCCGGGTGCTGATGCCCTGGGGCTCGCCGATCGGCTCCGGCCACGGCCTGAACAACCTGTTCGGCCTGAAGGCGCTGCGCGCGCGTTTCGCGCAGGTGCCGCTCATCGTCGATGCCGGCATCGGCGTGCCCTCGCATGCCGCGCAGGCGCTCGAGCTCGGCTTCGACGCGGTGTTGATCAACACGGCGGTGTCGCAGGCGGCCGATCCGGCCCGCATGGCCGTTGCGTTCGCGCACGCGGTGACCGCAGGTCGCGAGGCGTTCCTCGCCGGGCCGATGGAGCCACGCGACATGGCCGTGCCGTCGAGCCCGGTCGTGGGCACCGCGCTGCTCAGCTGATGCTCGCGCGCGTCTATCCGGTCGTCGAGAGCGCCGAGTGGGTGGCACGGCTGCTGCCCTGCGGCGTGCGACTCATCCAGCTGCGGATCAAGGATCCACAGGCACCGCTGCGCGAGCAGATCCGCGCGGCGCGAGCACAGTGTGCGCACGCCGGCGCGCAGCTCGTGGTCAACGACTACTGGCAGCTCGCACTCGAGGAGGGCTGCGATTACGTGCACCTCGGCCAGGGCGATCTCGACGGTGCGGACGTGCCGGCGCTGCGCCGCGCCGGCGTGCGCCTCGGCATCAGCACGCACGATGAGCAGGAACTCGAGCGTGCGCTCGCGCTCGAGCCGGACTACGTCGCGCTCGGACCGATCTATCCGACGCTGCTGAAGGTGATGCCGTTCGCGCCCCAGGGGCTGGGCCGCATCCGGGAATGGAAGCGGCGCGTCGGGTCGCGTCCGCTGGTGGCGATCGGTGGACTGACGCTCGAGCGGCTCCCGGGGGTGTTTGCTGCGGGCGCGGATGCGGCGGCAGTGGTGAACGACATCGTGCGCAATGCGGATCCCGAGGCGCGCATGCGCGCCTGGGTCGCGGCGGGCGAGGCGGCGGCGTGAGCGAGCGGTATGCACGCCAGAGCGTGCTGGCGCAGGTTGGCGCCGCCGGACAGGCGCGCCTCGCGGCGGCCCGGGTGCTCGTGGCCGGGGCCGGCGGCCTCGGCTGTGCGGTGCTGGAGTACCTGTGCGCCGCGGGGGTCGGCCGGATCGAGGTGCTCGACCCGGACCGGGTGGAGCTGTCGAACCTGCACCGCCAGCCGCTGTACCGCATGAGCGATCTCGGGGCGCCGAAGGCGAGCGCCGCGGCGGCGAGCCTTGCGGCCCTGAACCCCGAGGTGTCGATCCGGGGGATCGTCGAGCGGCTCACGCCCCTCAATGCGCCCGAGTGGTGTGCCCGCGCCGATCTGGTGGTGGATGCCGCCGACAGTCTCGCGCTCACCTACATCCTCAGCGATGAATGTCATCGCCGGGGAATACCGCTGGTCAGCGCCTCGGTGCTCGGGCTCGCCGGCTATGCCGGGGTGTTCTGCGGCGGGGCGCCGAGCTACCGCGCGGTGTTTCCGCAGATGCCGCAGACCGCCGGCTCCTGCGCGGTGAACGGGGTGCTCGGCAGCGCGGTCGGCGTGCTCGGGACGCTGCAGGCGCACCTGACGCTCGCGCACCTGCTGCAGCTCGCCCCACCGGTGCTCGGCCGGCTGGTCAGCGTCGATCTGGCCACGCTGCGGTTCGGCGGCTTTGAGTTTACCGGCGCCCGCGAACCGGCCGGGCCGCAGCTGCGCTTCATCGCACCCGAACAGGTGCGCCAGAGCGACGTGGTGATCGACCTGCGCAGTCTCGAGGAGGCTCCGGTCTCGCCCCTCGCACAGGCGCAGCGGCTCACGGTCGAGCAGGTCGCCGGACAGTCGCTGCCCGAGGGCGCCCGAGTCGTGTTGTGTTGCCGCTCGGGAATCCGGGCGTGGCGGGCCGGCCGCACGCTGCTGGCGCACCAGTCGCGCGACGTCGTGCTGGTCGCGTTCGGAACGTAGAGCATGGAGCGACGTCCCGCCGTGCTCGTGATCGCCGGCTCGGACAGCAGCGGCGGGGCGGGTCTGCTGCGTGATGTGCGGACCCTGCAGGACCAGGGCGCCGATGCGTTGTGCGCCGTGACGGCCGTGACCGCGCAGACCGATGCGCGCGTGCTCGGGGTCGTTGCGGTGCCGCCGGAACAGGTTCGCGCCCAGATCGATGCGGCATTCGCGACGCGGCCCATCGGCGCGGTGAAGATCGGGATGCTGGTCGGGCGCGCCACGCTCGAGGCGGTCGCCGACGCATTGCAGGGCGTGCCGGGGATCCCCGTGGTGCTGGACCCGGTGCTGCGCTCCTCCTCCGGCGCGGCGCTGCTGGAGGATCCGGGGTTCGAGCGGCTGCGCGAGCGGTTGTTCCCGCGGACCACCGTGCTGACGCCGAACCTTCCCGAAGCAGCCGCGCTGTGTGGAGAGTCGTACGCCGAGGGCGAACCCGACGCGGCGCGGGCGATCGAGTGGGGCCGGCGGCTGCTGGCGCAGGGACCGTGTGCGGTGCTCATCAAGGGTGGACATGCCACGGGTGCGATGGCCGCGGATCTGCTCCTGCGCCCCGGGGCCGGCCCGGTGTGGCTGTCCGGGTCCCGACTGGCCGCCGGGCGGCGAGGGACGTGGTGTGCGCTCGCCTCGGCGCTCGCGGCCGCCCTGGCGGCAGGCGCGGATCTCGAGGCCGCCTGCCGGCGTGCGCGGGCGCATGTCCGGGCACTGCTCGAGGCCGCGCAGGGCGAGGCCGTGTCCGGGCCCGCGCACGCGTGACGAACTCCAGGCTCGATGCGGCACTGCTGCAGGCGTATCGCGAGACGGGGTACGAAGTCTTCGCCGACCCGCCATGCACGCTGCGGGTCGGCGTCGCCTGCGAGCCGCTGCGCGCGCTGCATCGGCGCTTCGGGGTCGAGTGCAGCGCCTTCGTCAGCGCGTGCAATCCGTTCAGCCGGCGGCTCGATGCAGCGGGCAACGCGGCCCGCCACCGGGCGCTGCTGCAGGCGCTCGCCGCTGCCGGGCGGATGTGCCTCGAAGGCGCCGGGCGTCACCCGTCCAACGGATGGCCGGCGGAGCCCAGTGTGCTCGTCTTCGGCCTGCCGCTCGAGGAGAGCTGCGCGCTCGGGCGGCGCCACGAGCAGAACGCCCTGGTGTGGTGCGGTGCGGATGCCGTGCCGGAGCTGATCCTGCTGCGCTGAGGCGGGCGAGGGCGGGGGCGCGGCCGAGAGACTTGTGTCCGTCCCGGGGCAGCCCCATATCATGTGCACGGAGCCGCACGCCGCCGCGCGTCAGCAGGCCCCGTTCCAGGACCCTGAAGGGTCCGCCACTGAGATGCAACATGATGTCCATGCGTTTTCGACTGCCGCTCGGGGTGTGCCTGGCGCTGATCTCGGGCGTGGCGCTCGCCGCCGACCCGAGTGCGCATCAGATCTACCTGGCGGCCCGCGCCGGTAACATCGCCCAGGCGCAGCAGATGGTCGCGCAGGTGCTGAAGGATCATCCCTCGAGCGCCAAGGCGCACTTCGTGGCCGCCGAGGTGCAGGCCCGGGCCGGGAACTTCGGCATTGCCCGCAGCCAGCTCGCGCAGGCCGAGGCGCTCGCGCCGGGGCTGCCGTTCGCCAATGCGCGTGCGGTGGCGCAGCTGCAGCGCGAACTCGGTGTGAGCAGCGGCCGCGCCAGCGCCGCGCGCCGCGGCCATTCGGCGCATCTGGGCTGGGCGCTGCTGCTGATCGGCGGGGTGCTCGTGGCGTGGATGATCGTGCGCCGGCGCATGGCCGCCGCGACCGCGTACGGCAGCCCGTATCCGGGCGGCATGATGCCGGGCGGCATGGGCTCGCCCCCGGGCGGGTATCCCCCGGGGGGCATGCCCCCGGGGTACGGTCCGGGCTATGGCCCCGGCTACGCGCCGGGCGGCTCGGGTCTGATGGGCAACGTCGCCTCGGGACTGGCGATCGGCGCGGGCGTCGCGGCCGGTGAGGCGCTGGTCGGCCACATGCTCGAGGGGAATTCCGGCGGCGGCGGGATCATTCCGGATGCGGGCGCCGCACCGGCATTCGATCCGCAGGCCAATGCGAATCTCGGCGGCAACGACTTCGGACTGAACGACGCCGGCTCCTGGGACGACGGCAGCGGCGGCGGGGGCGACGGGGGCGGCTGGGACAGCGGCGGCGGCGACGGCGGGTGGACCTGAACGCTGCGGCGAGCGCGCCTCAGGCGCCCTCGCGGTTCCAGCGCCGGGCCAGCGGCTCGACGGTGGTGGCCTGCACCAGGATGCTGAAAATCGCAATCAGGTAGGTCGCGGTCACGATCAGGTTGCGCGCCGGTCCGGCCGGCAGGGACAGCGCCAGGGCCACCGAGAGCGCACCGCGCAGGCCGGCCCAGGTCATGAGCTTCACGAAGTGCGGCTCGAATTTCAGGACCGGCCGCAGCAGCACGGTCGGCAGGCCAACGCTCACGAAGCGCGCCGCGAGGACGAGCGGCAAGGCCAGCGCGGCCGGCACCAGGTAGTCGCGTACCGTGCCGGCGAGCGCGGTCAGTTCCAGGCCGACCAGACCGAACAGCAGCAGATTGAGCAGATCGTCGGTGAGCTGCCAGAACTGGAACAGCCGCTCGCGCGTCGCGGCGGCCACGGCGAAGGCGCGACCCTCGCCGCCGACGAGCAGCCCCATGACCACGGTGGCGATCGGCGCGGAGATGCCCAGGGCGAGCGCGGCATCGTAGCCGGCCGTGGCGAGCGCCAGCGTGACGAGAATCTCCACCGCGGGGCTGTCCACGGTGCGCAGCAGCGCCACGCCGCCGAATCCCGCCAGCGCCCCGAAGGCCAGACCGCCGAGCACCTGGCGCGCAAAGAGCGCCGCAACGTGCCCGACGTCCGGCGCGTGGGTTGTGCCCAGCCCGAGCAGGACGACGAACAGCACGACGCCGGTGCCATCGTTGAAGAGCGCCTCCCCGGTGATCTTGGTGAGCAGCGATGCCGGGACCTGCGCCTTGCTGAGCAGCCCGAGCGCGGCGATCGGATCGGTCGGGGAGATCAGGGCGCCGAACAGCAGGCTCTCGCGCAGCGTCAGCGGCAGGGCGAGCAGGCGGGCGAGGCCGTAGAACGCGCCGCCGACGATGACCGTGGAGAGCAGTACGCCCACCGTGGCCAGCAGCAGCACCACCCAGCGTGCCCGGCGCAGGGCCAGCACATCGACGTGCAGGCTGCCGGCGAACAGCAGCAGCCCGAGCAGGCCGTGAAACACCAGGTCCGGGAAATTCACCCCGCGGGCGACCTGTCCGCCCCAGGCCGCCACCTGCGGCACGAACTGCCCGACGCTCACGGTCCCCAGCGACAGCAGCAGCGCCACCACGGTGATGCCGATCGAATCGGGCAGGTGCACCAGCCTGTGATTGGCGTAGGCGCTCAGGGCGACCACCGCGATCACCGCCGAGACCAGCGTGAAGATCGGCATCAGCGCCGCTCGCGGCCGGCGGGCCCGGACCTCGGGAGCGGTGCGCTGACGCACGGGGGGGACGTGGGCACGCGGCCTCCTCGGCGGCGGGGTGGACGGAGGCCTGAATTATGGCATGCCCGGACCGGCGGACCGGTCCGGGCCGCGCATCGATCCGGGGCTCAGAGGGCGTTGAACAGGCTGCCCACCAGGTCACTCGCCAGTCCGAACCCGGCGCCCATCCCGAGACCGGACATCACGTTGCCCATGAAGCCGCCGCCGGTGCCGGCGTAGGGCTGGGACGCCCAGCCCCGGGTCGGGTAGGTCGGCTGCGGCTGTGCGTTCAGGTGCGACTCCAGGGCGTGGATGTACTCGGCCATCTGCTGGATGAGCATCAGCGCCGACTGGTTCTGCTTCTGCACGGCAAGCGCCATCTCGCGCAGATCGAGCATCAGGTCGCGCGCGATCGCGGGTTCCGTGATTTTGCTCTGCAGCTTCTCCGCCAGGGCCTTGATGCCCTGACCGACCTGGTCGGCCTGGGTCTGCAGCTGCTGGGCCTGGGTTTCGGCGGTCTGATAATCCATGATGCGCTCCGGTAATGATCGGGACCAGGACATGCGGTCCCGGCGATTCGACCCCCTGCAGGGCGGTCGGTTCCGCGTACGGTGGGGATGTCCGTCCCATCCGTCAAGGCGGCGCGCCCCCGGGGCGTCAGGACTTGGTCAGCACTGCGCGGCTATCGTCCGGGCGCTTTCTCCATTCGCACAGAGGGTGAGGTCTCATGCCGATGAAACGAGCTCTTGGGCCGCTGGTGGCGCTCGCGGCCGTGGTGGCGCTGCAGTGTCCGGCCGCGCGCGCCGCCGCTCCCTTGCCCCCGCTGAGGCGCGTCGCGACGCTGCACGTGCCCGGGGCGCCGCTCGATGTGTTCGACATCAGCGAAGTCAATGCCGATGGCGTCTATGCGCTCTCGGACCGCTCCAATCACGGTCTGGACTTTTTCAACGCCGCGACGGGCGCATTCCTCGGCCGGGCCACGGGATTCGCGGGCTTCAATCCCGCCCAGGGCTTCGATGCCGCCGGTCCCAATGGCGTGGTCGCCGTCGGGCGCGATCAGTTCTGGGCCGGCGATGGTAACAGCACCGTCAAGGTGGTCGATCTGCGCACCCGCAAGGTCATTGCGAGCATCCCGACCGGCGGGCACAAGCGCACGGACGAGATGACCTACGACCCGCGCGACCACCTCGTGGTGGCCGTGAACAATGCCGATGATCCGCCGTTCGTGACCTTCATCTCCACCCGCACGCGCCGGGTCGTGGGGCGAGTGGTGCTGCGCCAGGCCACGGACGGGGCGGAGCAGCCGGTGTGGGATCCGGCGACGGGCCTGATCTACCTGTCGATTCCCTCGCTGGATCACGACAAGGCGCGCGGCGCCATCGCCGTCATCAATCCACGTACGCGCAAGCTGCTGCGCTTCATGCCGGTGGCGCGCTGCATGCCGGCGGGTCTCGCACTCGGTCCGCACCAGCACCTGCTGCTCGGCTGCAGCGATGACGCCGTCGCGGCCGGCTTTCCGGCGCGCTCGTTCGTCATGACGACCGCCGGGCGGATCGTGGCCCGTCTGCCGCAGGTGGGTGGCTCCGATGAGGTGTGGTCCGACCGGCGTGCGCATCGGTACTACCTGGCGGCGGTGGCCAACACCGGCGGACCCGTGCTCGGCGTGGTGGACTCGCGCACCGACCGCTGGCTCGGCAACCTTCCGACGGGCCCGCACGCCCACTCGGTGGCCGCCGATGCGCGCACCGGCCGGGTGTTCGTGCCGATCGCCGGCGGAGCGGGCAGTCCCTGCCCCAGGGGGTGCATCGAGGTGTTTGCGCCGCGCCGCTGAGGCACACGGCGCTGCAGTCCGGCGCCACCCCCGGCGCCGGACTGCAGTGCACTACCAGCAGGTCCCGGGCTCGGGCGAATTCGCGGTGCCGCCGCTGTTGGTCGAGGTTTCCGCGCCGTTGGAGTCGACCGAGAGACTCGCGCAGGTCGTGTCCTGCTGCTGCTGTACGCTGCCCGGCACCACTTTCGCCGTGAGCAGGAAGCCCGGTGGATTGGTCTGCAATACCGGGACCGTCATCTCGTACATCTGGTCGGTGCCGATGTCGATCGGCCAGCTGCCCGTGTACCCGAGCTGCGACGCACTCGTGGTGTAGGCATTCTGCGTCGCGTAGTAGCGCTCTTCCCGGGCCGCGAGCTCGAGCAGCGCCGAGCGGGCCTCGGTGCGGCGCGACTCGACGATCTGGTGCTCGTAGATCGGGTAGGCGATCGCCGAGAGGATCGCGATCACGAGCAGCGTGATCATCAGCTCGATCAGCGTGAAGCCGGCGGCCGGGTGGGGCGGCGGCGTGTTCGGGACGGTCCGGTCCGGGTGCATCATGGCGGGTTCCTAGCGCAGCTCGATCCAGGTCTCGGGCAGTCCGATCGGGGTGCCCTGGACGCTGATCTGCTGGATGTTGTGCTGTCCGGTATTGGTCTGGTAGACCAGATAATACTGCACGGGCGTCGAACCGGTGCCGCCGGTGGTCACCACCGAATCGGTACCGCTGGCGTTCGACTGGTAGGCGATGGTGTGCGTATTGCCGTTGTTGATGAAGAAATTCGACACCGGCCCGCCGGAGCGCGCATCGATGGCGTACGTCCAGCCCTCATCCGCGCCGGTATTGCACGCCAGTGGCGAATCAATGCCGGGGAGCGTGGAGTTGAACACCACCGCGGTGCCGACGATTTCCGGGTTGTACACCACCTGTTCGTAGGTGGTCTGATTGTATGCCGAGTTGCTGCCCGGCAGATTGATGTACCAGCCGAACTGGTCGTTGCCGGTGGCGCCGCACGCGAGCGTACCGGCCCAGCAGATCGGGCTGGTACTGTCGATGTTGCGGTTGCCCGAGGAGTCGACCGAGACGATCTGCTGCTGGAGATTGGCGAGTCCGAGCGTATCGGTGCTCGTTCCGGCCGCAGTCATCATCGCGCTCGGACTGAGGCTCGTGAATTGAGTCAGGTTGTGCGCATTCCAGGCCGACAGGTTCCAGTCCCAGACGCCGTAGAACGATTGCGTTCCAGTCTGATAGGTTGTCGCGCTGGTATTCGTCAGAGCCGTCTTTTCGCCGGTACCGAAGTACAGCATCAGCTGCGTCTGGTTCGTGGTCGGGTTCGTCACGAACGCCGGCGTGATGGAGGAAGTGATCGGCTGCCCGCCCGGCGTGGTGAAGATCGGAGCTGCGCTGGCGTGCCACTGCGTCGGGTCGTTGCTGGTCAGGTTGAACCGCCAGACGTTGCCATTCGAATCGCCCGCATAGACGTAGTCGACGATGTGATCCCCATCCATGTCGACGGGTGCGGCGTAGGCGATGCCGTCGCCTTTGCCGGCCTGACCCGTGGAGAGATAGTACGTCGAGATCGCCTCCGAGGTCGGATTGACGGTCATGACGTAAATACCCGCATCGCCGCTCTTGCTGCCGAGGCCATTGCCGAAGATGATGCCCCAGTCGCCGTTGTGCAGCAGGCGGATGACCGGAGTGCCGTACGTGTTGCCGAGGTCCGAGCCACAGCCCGACACGTTGGCGCAGCTGAGCGTCGCAGGGGTCCAGTCGCCGACGACCAGGCTCGAGGCGTTGCTCTCGCTGAATTGCGACGGGTGCGTGACATCGAGAGCGAAAATGTCGGCGCCGCCGGCGCCGAGTCCGCTCACCAGCCAGGTGTGCCAGGCGCCGTTGTAGTACAGATCGCCGACGCCCGGGGAAGCGTCGACGTAAAAATTGTGACCGTACTGCGGATTGGCATAATCGAGATTCGCATCAGTGCTGTTGTGGATGTCCGCAGCAACCACCTGCGGCATGTAGGCGAGCACCTCTTCGCCGGTATTGTTCGAGCTGTCGAACGTGCTGCCGGTCGAATTGAAATTACCGGCCGCGAAGGCGTGCAGGAACCCGTCATTGGCACCGACATACACCACGTTGAGCCGGGTCGCCTCGGCGGCCGTGTACTGCTGGTAGCTCTGCCCGGAGTTCTCCGGCATCGTGGCGGTGGGGTAGAGCTTGTCCTGCCAGGTCACCGGCGTCTCGTAGGCGCTGTACACCATCTTCGACGGGGGGCCGACCCAGGCCGGACTCGAATCCACGATGTCGCCGAGCACGGCATCGCGGTCGCGGAACAGGCCCGTGGCTTGAGGAGTGATCTCGTTGCTGCGATCGCCGCGCAGGTACTGGACGAGGTCTTGCCCGTAGGTCGTATTTTGACCGGAATCAAGTGCGCTTTGTTCGGATGTCGTCAGATCCGACCACTCGAACGGGATGCCGGTGGTGCCGCTCCAGGTGAGCATGGCCCGGCTGCTCGGGGATTCCGGGCTGATCGCGCCGGTCTGTCCGGTGCTGCCGCAGGTGCTGCCGCTTGGCACGCCGGTGAGCACGCATGAGGCATCCCAGTTGGCGGCCGTTGCGATTGACAGTCCACCGGTACTGGTGGCAACAAGGCTGTAAGCCGTGAGGTCGCCAGTCCAATCCGAAGGATTGTAGTAGCTGAAATACTCCTGCGTACCGTTTTGCACGCGCGAGGATTCCTGCTGGTTAACAGTCGAGGAGCTCTGCGCCTGGGTCGCAGGCGTTGCCTTGAAGCACAAGAGCTCGTGGATGTTCGTGCCGCCACCGCTCGATCCGGCAAACCCGAACCGCAACAAGGACGGAAGTGGTGCGTTCGAAGAGGTGATGCTCTGATTCTGCAGCACTCCGATCCATGAGCCGCCGTTGTACGAGTACCAGAGACTCAGCAGTCCATTGGAGGTGATCCGCAACCGATAGGTGATCGGCGTCGCGTCTTGGCGCGAATAACCCCCCGCGGCGTATTCCTTGGCGATGTTGTCCGTGACTATGGCACTGGCGTTGGGGATCGCCGGATAGTCGAGCACCGGAGTGGATGTCTCTTTCTCTTGTCCCGATGCGTCATTGGTGACGTCGCCCGAGAAATTCCACAGGCGGCCCGTCTTGCAGGTATCGAGAACGGCTGTCGTCTGCTCGCTGGTGGTGAGTCCGCTTGGATAGTCATCGGGGTATGTCTGGTTGAGCCACGACCAGGCGATGCTGCCGGCTCCGCGCATGCCGATCCGATTGGCGTACTGCCCGGTGCCGCTTGCCGTATTGTCGCCAGGATTGAGGAAGTTGCCGAATTCATCGATGCCGAGTCCGAGGTACGCTCCGAGCATGCCGTGATAGGGATCAGTTTCCTTGCTGTTCGTATTCGAACATGAATACCCGAGACTTCCGCCATAAGAGCCGATCGCGTCATTAGAGTCCGACTGCCACGGGCTGTCGTCGGTCGCGTCGATCAGAAAGAAGCTCATGCCGTCAGCGCCGTCGCTTCGACCCTGAGGGTAGCTATGACCGTTGTTGTAGCTGTTTCCCCGATAGGTTACGGTTTTAAACGTGATGTCGAGGCCCTGATTGGTCGAGAACGTGTCGGCGGAGATGATCGCGCCATTCTGGTTGTACCCACCAGTGCCGCAGCTGCTGTCGGTACATCCGTTCGTGAAGCGAAGCGCACCATAGCCGACGGGATCGGGCAGGGTCTGGGTGGAGCCCGACGTGCCGTTGTACCCGCCGACCAGCGGCTCGTTGTATGCGCTGTCGTCGACGCAGCCCGGCGGACTTCCCGGACCGTGACCGAGCAGGCCGTTGCCACTCGTAGTGCTCGCCGTGAGGCAGGCAAAGCCGTAGTAATACCAGCTGTTCTCGGTGCTTGTGCCGGTGAAATTCTCCGACACGTTCACGGTTGCACGGGCGGTAATGGTCTGCAACGCGAGCATCGCGATGAGTGCCGCCGGCCAGAGTTTTGAACGCAACATGGGTGGACCTCCGCGCTTACGGGCTCGTGGCCGATGCGACGGGACGGATGACCTGGTAGACGCTCTCGACGACCGCAACAGTCGATTGCGAGCCGCCGTAAGACCACGCATCCACGATGTAATCTGTAGCATTGGCAACGGTCGCATCCTCGCCGAGCTCACCGATGTAGGCGACCGGGGCGGCATAGAAGCTGTTCGCGCCGCCGGTGCTGCTGATGCTGAGCTGATTGTTCGGGTTGTACGGAAAGCCCACTGCCGTGCCGGAAATGTGCCAGATCGGATCGGCAACCTGGCCGCCGGCAACCTGTTTGACCAGCGGCTGGTTGCAGATCACGGGAGCTGCCGTCGCAGCCGGATCGGCCGAACAGTCAATCGGTGCAACGCTCTCGACATTGCTGATCAGCCACTGCTCGGCGTATTGCTGCGCACTGTTGGCGCCCTGTAGGGCGCGCTGCTTGTCGAGCGTGTTCCCGGCAATCCGGTTCTCCAGGCCTACGCCGCGGAACATCGCGAGCGCCAGGATGGTGACCACGAGCAGCAGCAGCAGCGTGGTGATCAGGACCATGCCGCGCGAGCGGCGGGATTGGTGCGCCAGACGCATACTCAATTGCCTCCCGCGCGGCCCATGACGTCGATGACCTTGGTGAAGGTCACGGTCTGAGGCTGCCCGGCCTCATTCTGCAGCGGGTTGACGAAGGTCACGGTGATGCGCACCGCGCTCACCAAAGGCCAGTCATTCGTGGTCATGTCTGCGGCCGGAACATAGACGTTCACGGCGTAGTCGCCCGGTGTGGTGATCTGTCCAGTCGACACGTGCAGACCGTAATCGATCTGCATGTACTCCACGTTCTTCACCAGCTGCACCGGGGTCGTGGCCGACCACGCGTTGCCGGCTTCGAGCGCGCAGTACAGGAAGCTGTCCGCCGGCTTGCTCGGATCCGGATCGGGCGCGGTCTGGATGTAGAAGTAGTTCGTGTAGACGACGTTGCCGCCGCTCGTGTTCGACGTACCGTCGCAGAGCGGAATGCCATCGCCGCTCGCGGTCATGTAGCGCACCGCGAGCGTATCGAGGCTGTAGGTCTGTCCGTTTGCGCTCTGCGTCGCATGCAATCCGTAGAGGCTCTGCCCGGTGGCGAAGGTGAGGGCATCGCCGGCCTGGTTCGGTACCGTGGTGTTCTGCGCCGGAAACGCAGTCACGATCGAATTCGTGGCCGGATCGGGGTAGTAGCCGGCGGACTGCACCACTTCGGTGAGCAGCGTCATGGTGAAACGCTCCTCGTCATCGAGCTTCTGCAGCCCCGTGCGGTCGGCGTACGAGGTATGCACGCTCTGCTCGATGATGATGACCCCGCCGATCAGGAACAGCGCGATGACGATGGCGACCAGCAGCTCGACGAGCGAGTAGCCGTGCTGGCGGGTACGCAGTGCATGCGGCGGGCGGCTCATGGCGACACCACCAGCTGATAGGACTGATTCTGCAATGCCGCGCTGCCTTGCTCCTGGGTCGTCGCGTTCGCGATGTTTTCCGTCCAGGCGATGGTGATGGTGCAGTACACCTGCAGGTTTGCATCCTGGCAATTGATCGTACTGGTGGCGCTCGGTAGCAGGTTCTTCATCGCCTGCCCCCATTGCACGAGGTCGTAGCCGGCCATGTTCGCCGGCGTGCAGTAGGTGACGACCGTCGACTCACAGGCCTGCGAATTGCCGACCGCGGCGCTGACGCCGCTGCTGAGCGCCGGATCGCTCGCGCTCACTGCAGGGGAGTTCGCCGGGTTAACGGTCACGGTCGTCGGGTTCGGCGCGCTCGCCCAGTAGTCACGGTTGGCATGCATCGAGGCGGCGAGACTCGAGGCCTCGAGCGCCACGAGTGCCCGCACTCGCGAGACGCCGCTGTCGGCGATCAGGAGTGCCTGCATCTTCGCGATGCCGAGCAGGCCCACGCTGACGATGATCAGGGCGACGAGCACCTCGACCAGACTGAAGCCGCGTGCGGCAGAGGGCAGGCCAGAGCGTCTCATGTGCAGTTCGCGTCGGTGGAATGCATGGCGGTGGTCATCATGCCGGACTGGCTGAGGTACAGGCAGCGCGTGTACTGTGAATTGTCGGTCTTGTCCTTCAGCGTCAGGGTCATCTGCGGGACGCCGAGATTTGCAAACCCGTCACGGTTGAAGCTCACGGCATTCACGCCGTCGGCGTCGGTGAACGTGTCGCCGCTGCTGAAGGCGGTCTGCACGCGCAGCACCTGGTCGCCGGCGCCGCTGTCGTAGTTCTTGGTACCGCCGACGTCGCTGAACACGAGCCACCCCTGGTCCCAGTTCTCGCTGCCGCTCGCGGCGCAGGAGTAGGGCGGGGTCGTCTGGTCGGCGATGCAGACCGACACCGGCTGCCCCTGGCGCACGGCCTCGGAGCGCGCGTACTGCAGATCCCCGAGCAGCGCGTTGAGCTCGGCACTCATGCGGCTCGAGGTCGTCACATACTGATACGTCGGGATGCCGACACCGGCGAGGATGGCGATGATGAGCATCACGATGACGAGTTCGAACAGCGTGACGCCGCACTGCCGGTGCGCAGGCGCACCCCGGACGGAACGCCGCTCCAATGTAATAGGTTGCGGATGCACGGTTGTTCTGATCATCGCTCCCCTAATGGCAGACACTGTACCGGTGCCCCGCCCGGCGCACGAGCGATGCCGACCGGCGGCGCGGGGGAACCGACAGACGGCTCGGGATGTGACTGTGACGCCGTTCACGGTTTGCCGGCACTGCAACGGAGTCGGGGTGCCGGCGTGCACGCAGGGGATCGGGTGATTGCACTCCAGCACGGCGCGGGTTCAGGCGAGACATCCGGCCGCTGAAGCCGGCCGCGCGGATTGCAAAATCCGCCCAGACGCCTAAGCTTGCTCCCCGAGCGCCGCACCGTTCGAACGGCGCCGTCGGCAGGCGCTGCGCGCCGGAGGGGATCATGCGACATCGGAGCTGTGGGGTGTGGGCCGGGATACTGCTGGGGCTGTTGCTGCTGCCCGGGGCGCACGCAGGAGAGGGCATGTGGCCGCTGTCGAACCTCCCGGTCGCGACGCTGAAACAGCGGTTCGGATTCACGCCGACCAAGCGGTGGATCGAGCACGTCCAGCTCGCGTCGGTACGTCTTGCCGAGGGCTGCTCCGGGTCATTCGTTTCACCGCACGGCCTGGTCCTGAGCAACCATCACTGCGCCGTGGAGTGTCTCGAGGGTCTCTCGCGACCGGGGCACGATCTGATGGCGAGCGATTTCTACGCCGCGACGCGCAAGGAGGAGCTGAAGTGCCCGGCCATGGAGGTCGAACAGATCGTTCAACGGCGCAATGTCACCGATGCCGTCAATCACGCGACGCGGGGCAAGACGGGCGCAGCGTACGCGGCCGCACTGCGGGCGGTCACGAGCCGCCTGGAGTCGGCCTGCGTGGGCGGGGATGCACACCGCTGGCGCTGCCAGGTGGTGCCGCTGTACCACGGTGGGCAGGACTGGCTTTACAAGTACCGGCGCTACCAGGACGTGCGGCTGGTATTCGTGCCCAGCCAGGCGACGTCATTCTTCGGCGGGTATCCGGATAACTTCAATTACCCGCGCTACGATTTCGACCTCAGCGTGCTGCGCGTCTATGTACATGGCAAACCGGCCGACACCCCGGACTATTTCCGCATCTCCGCGCACGGGCCGCGTGCCGGAGAGCTGGTGTTCACCTCGGGCAACCCCGGGGCGACCGAGCGTGACGATACGATTGCGCAGCTCGAAACGTTGCGCTACCCGGTGTTCCCGAAGCTGTTGCAGTATCTCGGTCACCAGCAAGGCCTGCTCGAGGCGTACTCGGCCGAGAGCCGCCACAACGCGGCCATCGCCAGCGGCACGCTGTTCTTCGTGGATAACGCGATCAAGTCCATCGACGGACAGTTGGCCGCGCTCAATGATGCTCGCCCGTTCGCGCGCAAGGTGAAAGCCGAAGCTGCACTGCGCGCCAGGGTCGCCGCCAATGCGAGCCTCAAGCGCCGCTACGGCGGTGCCTGGAGTGCCATTGCAGCAGCGGAGCGGCGTGGCCGGGCGCTGTTCCTGCCGTACTGGTTCATCGTCAGGCACGCCGGGTTCAACGCGCACCTGTTTAATATCTCCATAAGTATGGTGCTGAGCGGGCATCAACGCACAGTGCCCGACGGGGAGCGCATGAGCAGCTACCGG
>JAKADE010000543.1 GCA_021820785.1 Pseudomonadota bacterium | reverse complement strand
CGGGCGAGGTCCACGAGCAGATGGGATTCGGCATCAGTGGAACTGTTGCCGGACGCCGCGTCGCCGTCGGGCAGTACGAATACGTGACGCCCGGTGTCGATCGTACTGAAGCCGTTCGATCGATCGAGCTTCGGGCGGCGGCGGATGGATCCTCGTGCGTCTTCGTTGCCATCGACGGTGCGCTCGCCGGCGCCATGCTCCTGCAAGATCACATCCGGCCCGAGGCGCCCCGAGTCCTGCGCACGCTGCGCCAGAGCGGTGTGCGACGGATTCACCTCGTCACCGGAGACCATCCCGATGTGGCGGAGCTCGTCGGCGATGCGCTCGGCATCGATCGGGTGTTCGCCGAGCGCGCGCCAGACGAAAAAGTCGAAGTCGTCCGTACGGCTCGCCGCGAGGGCATCACGACGATGGTCGGGGACGGGATCAACGACGCGCCTGCTCTGGCCCTGGCCGATGTCGGCATTGCCATGGGCGCCAGAGGAGCCACCGCGGCCTCCGAGGCGGCCGACATCGTTCTCACCTCGGACCGCTTTGAAGACGTCGCGCGCGCGCTGAGCATCGCGCGCCGCACGCGGAACATTGCGCTGCAGAGCGTCTGGACGGGCATGGGCCTGTCCGTTGTGGCGATGGGGTTCGCCGCGGCAGGCTTCCTCCCGCCGATCGCCGGGGCGTTGCTGCAAGAAGTCATCGATGTCCTGGTGATTCTGAATGCACTGCGGGCGCTCGGCGGTCGCTTGCCGGGCGCGGCGGTGAGTCCCGAGGCGGCCCAGCTGGCCCGGGCGCTCGACAAGACCCACCAGTCGCTGCGCCCGCGCGTCAGCGAACTCGCCGAGCTGGCGGTGCGCCTCGATGCGCTGCCACCGGCCGAAGCGCGGGCACAGCTGCAGCGGACGGCGCAGATGCTCGAGGAAGAGTTGCTGCCCCACGAGAACCACGAACAGCAGACGGTGTATCCCATCCTCGAGAGCCTGCTCGCTGGGGAGAACCCGACCGGCCCGCTGATCCACACCCACGGTGAAATCCGTCGGTTGAGTCGATTGTTTGCGCGGCGGGTCGCACAGCTGCCGTCGACCGGTCCCTCGCCGGAGGATCTGCGCGACATGCACCGGCTGCTGTACGGCTTGCATGCCATCCTCAGTCTTCACTTCGCGCAGGAGGACGAGCTCTATAGCCTGCTGACCGCGTGAGTCACCCGTGCATGCCATTCGCGAAACGGGATACGCACAAACGCGGCTTACGACCTGCGCGCTGCGGACTTATCTTCCCCCGCAGAGAGCGCAGCACCAATGGACACCCCCGCAGAGCCCGCCGACACGACGGCGCCGCCCAAGGCGCCGCGTTGGCGGCTGAGTTCGCGGCGGCGCTGGGTCTGGGTCGCGATCGTGGCCGTGCTGCTGATCGCGATGGCGATCGGTCTGTGGCGATCGTTCCGGACCAACGAGCGCATCACGTACGTCACCGCGCAGGTGACCCGCGGCGCCGTCGAGCCTTACGTCACTGCCAGCGGCAGCGTCAACCCGGTCGTGACCATTCAGGTCGGCACCTACGTTTCCGGGGTCATCCAGGGCCTGTATTGCGATTACAACACACGGGTGAAAGCCGGTCAGCTCTGCGCGCGCATCGACCCGCGGCCCTACCAGGTCGTCGTCGACCAGGACCGCGCCGCGCTGATCGCGGCCCGGGCACAGCTCGTCAAGGATGAAGCGAACCTCACGTACGCCCGGGCGGCGTCTGAGCGGCAGTCGCGTCTGCTCACCGATCACCTGACTTCGCAGGACGCCGCGGACGCGGCACGCAGCACCTACCAGCAGGTGAGCGCTCAGGTCAATCTGGATCGAGCGACCATCGTCCAGCGTGAGGCGAGTCTGCGAGCTGCGGAGGTCAATCTCGGCTACACGCGGATTACCTCGCCGGTTGACGGCATCGTGGTCACTCGAAACATCACCCAGGGACAGACGGTTGCTGCCAGCTTTCAGACGCCGACCCTCTTTCTCATCGCGACCGACCTGACGCAGATGCAGGTGGATGCGAACGTCAGCGAATCGGATATCGGCCAGATCAAGGCCGGGGACACGGCCACGTTCACCGTGGAGGCCTTCCCGTCAAATGTCTTTCGCGGCCGCGTCACGCAGGTGCGCCAGTCTCCGCAGACGATCCAGAATGTCGTGACCTACGACGTGGTGGTGAGCGCGCCGAATCCGCAGCTGCTCCTGAAGCCCGGGATGACCGCCGACGTGCGGATCGTGACCGCGGATGTTCGCGATGCGCTGCGCGTGCCGGTGGAAGCGCTGCGCTATTGGCCGGCCTCGATGCCGAAGCCGAACCGGAATCAGTCGGAGGCTCAGACCGTCTGGACGCTCAGAGACGGGAGTCCGGTCGTCGTACGGGTGGGCGCGGGTCTCTCCGATGATGTCTACGCGCAGATCACCTCCGGTGCGCTGCGGCCCGGAGAGGCGGTGATCATCGGGGAGCGATCGGGCAACGGCACCGCACCCTCATCTGCAGCGGCCCCCCGGCGCCGCTCGCCCTTCCTGTAACTCTGCGGCCGACGCCGGTGAACGGTCCAGTCATCGAGACTCGGGATCTGCGGCGGGTGTACCGCTCCGGGGACCTCGAAGTCGTTGCCCTCGCGGGCGTCAGTCTGACCCTCGAGCGCGGCGAATTGGTGGCGATCATGGGCGCCTCCGGATCGGGCAAGTCGACGCTCATGGCTGTGCTCGGCTGTCTGGATCGCCCCACCGGCGGAGAATATCGGCTCGAAGGTGCAGATGTCGCCGCCCTCGGTGAGAACGCCCTGGCGCGCGTGCGCAGCGAGCGGCTGGGATTTGTATTCCAGAGCTTCAATCTCCTGGCGCGCACCAGCGCCCTCGACAATGTGGCGCTGCCGCTCTACTACGATCCGCGCGGTGGTGCGAGCGCGGCGCAGCGCTCGCTGCGCGCTCGAGCCGCGCTCGCCCAGGTCGGACTCGCCGGCCGCGAGCGCAACACGCCGGCGCAGCTGTCCGGTGGAGAACAGCAGCGGGTGGCCATCGCACGGGCGTTGATCAACGCACCGGCCGTCGTGCTTGCCGATGAGCCCACCGGCAACCT
>JAKADE010000542.1 GCA_021820785.1 Pseudomonadota bacterium | reverse complement strand
GACTGCGCCAATGGCGCGGCGTACAAGGTTGGCCCCAGGGTGCTCGCCGATCTCGGCGCGGAGATCGTGCCGATCGGCTGCTCGCCGAACGGGCGGAACATCAATGACGGCTGCGGATCGCTGCACCCGGAACTGCTGCAGCTCACCGTCACCGGGGTGCGCGCGCAGGTTGGCGTGGCCCTCGACGGGGACGGTGACCGGGTGGTCCTGGTCGATCACCTCGGGCGGATCGTCGACGGGGACCAGATCCTCTACATCCTCGCGCGGGCCCGCCAGGAGGCCGGCACACTCACCGGACCGGTGGTCGGTACCGTGATGAGCAATCTCGGCCTGGAGGTTGCGCTGCGCGAGCGCGGCATCGAGTTCCGCCGCGCCGCGGTGGGCGACCGCTACGTCCTCTCGCTGTTGCGCGAGACCGGCGGCATGCTCGGCGGGGAGACTTCTGGACATATTCTGTGCCTCGACCGGACCACCACGGGCGACGGCCTGGTGAGCGCACTGCAGGTGCTCGAGGTGATGCGGCACACGGGCCGTTCGCTCGCGGAGCTCGCCGCGCCGATGCGCAAGTTCCCGCAGGTGCTGCTCAACGTGCAGGTTGCCGAGCGTTTCAATCCGAGTGAGGTCCCGAGCGTCTGCGCGGCGGTGGCGCGCGTCGAATCGAGACTGGGGAGCACCGGCCGGGTGGTGCTGCGCGCCTCGGGGACCGAGCCGGTCATCCGGGTCATGGTCGAGAGCCGCGAGGAGGCCAGCGCGAAGGCCGCTGCGGCCGAGCTGGCCGAGGCCGTGCGCACCGCTACGCACTGAAGGCCCCCGCGCCACGCGTTGCGCTGCGGGGAGCGCACCGCTATCATCGCGCCCCCGTTCGAAGTCGGGACTCGCGCATGCGTCGCCCCATCGTTGCCGGAAACTGGAAGATGCACGGGACGCGTGCCGATAACGCGCGTCTGATCGAGGCTTTGCTCGCCGGGCATCCCGACCGTGCGGTTGCCGAATGCCTGGTTTTCCCGCCGTTTGTGTACCTGCAGGACGTGGGGCGCATGGTGCGCGACACGCCGATCGGGCTCGGCGCACAGAACGTGTGCGCCGAGGCGCGGGGCGCCTTCACCGGAGAAGTCTCGGCGGCGATGCTGCAGGACGTGGGGTGCCGGTACGTGCTCGTGGGTCACTCCGAGCGGCGCTGGATCTACCACGAGGACGACCAGCTGGTGGCGCGCAAGTTCGCTGCCGCCCAGGCCAAGTCGCTGGTGCCGATCCTGTGCGTCGGGGAGCATCTGTGGGACCGGGAGAATGGACGGACCGAGGAGGTCGTCGCACGGCAGCTGGACGTCGTGCTCGAGCTCTGCGGGGTCGGCGCGTTGGAATCGGGCGTCATCGCCTATGAGCCGATGTGGGCCATCGGCACCGGGCGCACCGCGACGCCCGAGCAGGCGCAGGCGGTGCATGCGTTCATTCGCGAGCGGATTGCGAAACGGGATGCTAAAATGGCTGCCGCGACCCGCGTGCTTTATGGCGGCAGCGTCAAGGCGAGCAACGCGGCCGAGCTGTTTGCACAGCCGGATGTCGACGGCGGCCTGATCGGCGGCGCGTCGCTCAATGCGGAGGAATTTCTGGCGATTCTCGCTGCGTGCGGGTTGCGCTGAGCGGTTGTAATTATGCTGCATGACGTTTTATTGGTGATTCAGCTGATTGCTGGAATATGCATCATCATCCTGGTGATGCTGCAGCACGGGCAGGGCGCGGATGCGGGCGCGGGCTTCGGCGCGGGCGCTTCCGGCACGGTGTTCGGTGCGCGCGGCGCCACGACGGCGTTGTCGCGCGCGACGGCGATTTTCGCCGCCATCTTCATGCTCAACAGCGTGGCGCTGACGTATCTCAGCACGCGTACGCACGAGCAGCACAAGACGATTCTTGATATTGCGGGGCAGACGCATGCCGCGGGCGCGAAGGCGCCGGCGCCGGCTGCGGGTGCGCCGCAGGATGCGGGGACGGCCGGCAAGCCGGCTGGCGCACCGCCGAAGCCGTGAGGCTCGCACCGCAGCGATGATTGTTGATGTTGCCGACGTGGTGGAATTGGTAGACACACTAGCTTGAGGGGCTAGCGCCGCGAGGCGTGTCGGTTCGAATCCGACCGTCGGCACCAAATTGTTTTCGTGCGCTGCTACAATGTGCAGCTTCGGAGGGGAGGCGCCGAGAGGGCCTTCTTTTTTCCGTGGTTTTGCTCAGGCGATGGAAGCATGCTGAACAATTACTTGCCGATTCTCATTTTTCTCGCCCTGGCGACCGGCATTGCGCTGGTACTGCTGACCCTCGGCTCCACCATCGGCCGTCTCTTCGCCCGCAACCCGGCCGACCGCGAGAAACTCTCCGCCTACGAGTGCGGCTTCGAGGCCTTCGAGGACAGCCGCATCAAATTCGACGTGCGTTACTACCTCGTCGCGATTCTGTTCATCGTCTTTGACCTCGAGACCGTCTTCTTCTTCCCCTGGGCGGTGGCGCTCGGGAAGAACGGGATCGCCGGTCTGATCGCCATGGTGGTGTTCCTCGGCATCCTCACCGTGGGTTTCATCTACGAGTGGAAAAAAGGGGCGCTCGAGTGGGATTGACGCAAGAGCAAGAGGGCTTCGCGCAACGCGGATTCCTCACGACCCAGGTCGACAGCCTGCTCAACTGGGCCCGCACCGGGTCGCTGTGGCCGATGACGTTCGGCCTCGCCTGCTGCGCGGTGGAAATGATGCATGCGGGCGCTTCGCGCTACGACCTCGACCGCTTCGGCGTGGTGTTCCGTCCCAGCCCGCGCCAGTCCGACGTGATGATCGTGGCCGGCACGCTGGTGAACAAGATGGCCCCGGCGCTGCGCAAGGTGTACGACCAGATGGCCGAGCCGCGCTGGGTCATCTCCATGGGTTCGTGCGCCAACGGCGGCGGCTATTACCACTATTCCTACGCGGTGGTGCGCGGCTGTGACCGGATCGTGCCGGTCGATGTGTACGTCCCCGGCTGTCCCCCGACCGCCGAGGCGCTGGTGTACGGCATCATCCAGCTGCAGAAGAAGATTGCCCGCACCAGCACGATCGCCAGGTAGAGCGAACACCATGGAACAATCC
>JAKADE010000541.1 GCA_021820785.1 Pseudomonadota bacterium | reverse complement strand
GAGTTGTACGCCGCACTCAGTCAATGCAATCAAGCCATGATGCGGTGCCAGACCGAGGAACAACTCTATCCGCAGATCTGCCGCGCCATCGTACGCGTCAGTGGGTTTACCATGGCCGCAATCGGCATGGTCGACGAAGGCAGCGGGCGGTTCGAGCATCTTGCTGCGTTCGGCGCCGGTATCGAATACCTCGATGACCTGGAAATCAGCGTCGATGCGAGCAACGTGACGGGCCGTGGTCCGACGGGAACCTGCGTTCGCGATGGCCGCCCCTACTGGTGCCAGGATTACCAGAACGACCCCGCAACCGTGCCTTGGAGGGACGCAGCGGCGCGGTTTCACTGGCGCTCCTCCGCAGCACTTCCGCTGCTGCGCAAAGAGAAAATCGTCGGCGCGCTGCTCGTTTACTCCGAGATGGTCGGCGCATTCGAGGACGACGCCAAAGCACTCCTGATCGAGATGGCGGCGGACATCAGCTTTGCCATTGACCGGATTACGGACGCTCATCAGCATCGGCGCGTGGTCGAGGAGCTCCGCCAAAGCGATCAATACCTGCGCACCGTGATTGAGACCGAGCCGGAATGCGTCAAAGTCGTCGGCCGGGACGGCCATCTGCTCGACATCAATAAAGCCGGGCTCGAGATGCTCGAACTCGACTCGGTCGCACAGGCCCGATCCGTGCGCCTCTTGGATTTCGTCTTGCCGGAATATCAGCCGGCCTTTCGGCATCTGCACGAACGGGTGATGCGTGGCGAGTCGGGGACGCTGGAATTCGAGGTGCGCGGACTGCGCGGCACGCACCGTGTTCTGGAGACCCACGCGGCACCGATGCATGATTCGAACGGCGCAGTACGGAGCGTGCTCGGCGTCACCCGGGATGTGACCGAGCGGGCAGTCTCGGCGAAACGCATTGAATATCTGGCGAATTTCGACCGACTCACCGGACTGCCAAACCGCAATGTCCTGACTGATCAGCTGAAAGAGGCGCTCCATCACGCACGGCGGGAAAATCAGTCGCTGTGCATCCTGTTCGTGGATCTGGACCGCTTCAAGGACATCAACGACACCCTGGGTCACGGTAGAGGCGATGCCTTTCTTGCGCAGGTGAGTCAGCGCCTGAAATCGATCCTCCGTGAGGGCGATCTCGTGTTTCGCCATGGCGGCGATGAATTCGTTCTTGCTCTACCGGACAGCGGCGCGCGCTCGGCGGCGCGCGTCGCGGAGAAGATACTCGCGGCCATCTCCAAGCCGTGCATGATCGATGGTCACGAGCTTCGCGTCACTGCTTCGGTCGGCATCGCGATTTTCCCGCACGACGGCACCGATCACGACACGCTCTTCCGCAATGCCGACACGGCGATGTACTGGGCCAAGCGCGCCGGTCGAAATGCATTTCGCTTCTTCACGGAAGAGATGCAGGCGCGCGCAGCGCGCAACATGGCTTTGACTCACGCCATGCATCGGGCGCTGGAATTCAATCAATTCGAGCTGCATTACCAGCCGCAATTCGAGATCCACAGCGGACGCGTCGTCGGCGTGGAGGCACTGCTGCGATGGAATCACCCGGAGCTCGGCAACGTTTCGCCGAGCGAATTCATCCCGGTCGCGGAATACAGCGGTCTCATCCTTCCGATCGGTGAATGGGCCCTGCGTACCGCCGCTGAGCAACAGCGGCGTTGGATGGCGGCTGGCCAGGAACCGATGATCATGGCGGTGAATCTCTCCGCCGTGCAGTTTCGGGATCGAAAGTTGCCGGATCTCGTCGCCAAAGTCCTCGCGCAGACCGGCCTGCCCGCTGAATTTCTGGAGCTCGAGCTCACCGAAAGCGCCGCGATGCATGACCCTGAGGCTGCATTTTCGATCATGGAGCAGCTGCGGCGCCTCGGGGTGCGCATCTCGCTCGATGACTTTGGAACGGGCTACTCCTCCTTCGATTACCTCAAGCGCTTCAACATCTACAAGATCAAGATTGATCAATCGTTCGTGCGGGAAATCCCGTCACGCGAGGAAGATCGGGCGATCGTCAGCGCGATCATCAGCGTGTCGAAGAATCTCGGTCTGCGTACGATCGCCGAGGGCGTCGAGACGCGTGAGCAGCTCGCTTTTCTGTCCGCTCACGACTGCGACGAAGTTCAAGGATACTATTACTGCAAGCCGCTGCCGGCCGCGGAGCTCGACGCTTTCCTGCGCAGCTTGGCATGAAGTGCGCCGCGTGAGAATCAGCGCGTACGGTGCGCACATCTGGGATGCGCACGATCGGGATCAGGTAAGCCGGCGGCCGAAACCGGCGGATCAGCAGCACCATCGACGTCGCGGGTCTGGCGGTACCAGGCACCTTCTCGCCGCCGGTAGTCGAAACTGAACATGCGCAGCAAATATCACGAGCGCCATGCGTTCGGGTACGGATGGATTCGGATCCAGCCCGCCCCGACTCAGCCAAGTCCCGATGGCCACCTGACGTTGAAGCGCCTGAGCCGTCCAGGGTCCTTCCGAAAGGGTCTGATCGATCAGGACTTTGGTCTCCCGTGCGCCCCCCCCTGCTACCTCGCGGAATCGCGGTTGCGTGATACGAAAGGCGAGCAGGCCCGCATGAGGTCCTGTAGTCTGCGCCGCGGGGTCACGATCCTTCCGTGGGTCGACCCGGGCACTGGAGTGCAGTTCGCGCTAATCGGGCGTGGCTGCTGCGCTGCAGTGTTCGACGAATGAGAACGCGGCGATCCGTATCCGCCGCGCCGTTTTTTTGAAGGCTGTCGTGACAGAACGCTACCCGAGAACGCCTTTCATCACGGCAAGCGACGAGATCGCTTGCCCGCCATGGCGTGCAAATCGCGGCGTTTCGCACCGCAGGGATTGCAGCTTCGGCCGGACACGGCAACTCTGAATACGCGCCACTGCGCGCCTACAGCGCCCCATGATCCGTCATCGAACCCGATGTTCGCCTCCCGAGTCCATTTGGACCCGTCCGCCCTCGCTGCAGGATGGCCGGGCAAGTTCCGACGCTCCGCCCATGACCGATCCGCTCAGAGCGGTGGCCTTGGAGCCCGCAGCAGCTCGATCGCGTCGAGCAGCGGATTGAGAGCGCATTCCCAGGTTGCGGGGCGCCAC
>JAKADE010000540.1 GCA_021820785.1 Pseudomonadota bacterium | reverse complement strand
CATCTCGCACCAGACGCTCTACGTGGTCGCGGCGAAGGGTTTCGGGACCGGACCGAATCTGCAGTGGCAGTACATCGGCAACATGATGCACGGTCTGCTGCAGAAAGTGCCGCTGCAGGGCCTCTCGCACCACCTCGGGGCGTGGACGCACGCGAGTCTCTCGAACGACGGCTTTCTGCCGGCGCAGCGCGCCGCGCTCGCGCGGAGCAATGCGCATGCGGCGGCATTCGTGCGCCGCCACATCCACTACGTCGTGTTCATCCTGCGCGAGAACAAGACGTTCGATGAGGATATGGGCGAGTATCGGCCCGCCGGCGCCTGGGCCAACGCCCATTTCAATCTGTACGGGCCGAAGGAGCTGCCGAACCTGTACCGGCTGGCGTCCCATGACGTGCTGTTCGCCAACTTCATGGCGGACGGGGAAGTCACCGCGCAGGGACATCAGTGGACGGACGGTGCGTCGGATTCGGACGTGGTGCAGCGGCTCTGGCCCGAGTACTACTCCAACCGCGGCCTGATCTGGAACGCCGGTCCCGGCGGCACCGGGGCGCTGAACCCCAAGGCGCGCGGCAGCCATGATGCGCTGGAGTATGCCCACCGGCAGCTCGGCGCCTTCGCCAATCCCTGGATCAGCTATCCCCAGCGGCTGTATCTGTTCAACAACCTGCTCGCGCATCACGTCTCGTTCGAGGACTTCGGCGAGAACCTCTCGCGCGCCCGAGACGGGGTGATCCGCCGCGCCATGCTGGCGCATGTCGACCAGACCTACCCGGGCTGGGATCGCATGATCCGCGACACCGAGCGGGTCTCCACCGCGATCGGCTGGCTCAAGGCGCATCCCGGCAAGGCGTTCCCGCACTTCATCTTCATATGGATCCCGGACGATCACACGGCCGGGGCGAGTCCGTGCTACTACAGTCCGCCGTATTACGTGGCCGACAACGATCACGCCACGGCGCAGCTGCTGCACTACCTGTCTGGAACGCCCCAGTGGCGGCACATGGCGGTCTTCCTCACCGAGGATGATGCGCAGAGTGGCGCTGATCATATCAATGCACACCGGACGCTCGCCCTGGCGATCGGTCCCTGGGTCAAGTCCGGTGACCTCGATACGCACCCGCTCTCTCAGGTGAACATCGTGCGCACCATCGAGACCGCCTTCGGCCTGCCGCCGATGTCGCAGTGGGATGCCAATGCCCAGGTGCTTTCCGGCATCTGGGCGAGTTCGCCCCGCGAGGAGACCGTGCCGGTGCTGCCGATGCAGGTGCCGGTCCAGTTCAATGCCGGCAAGTGCAGCAATGAGCTGCTCCTGCGCCGCGAGGCGGGTGCGGCGGGGCACGCGTTGAGCACCGCATGGCTGCAGCGCCATACGAACCCGCACGGGCGTGGGATTTCGCTCACGGCGAGCGAACGCTATACGCCGACGTCCATTCTGACCGTCGAAGGACCGGAGCAGATGCGTCAGGAGTGGATCGCGAGCAAGGGCGCGCGCAGCTATAGTGCGTTCGAGCGGTATCTGCGCGCCTATGCGGCCCGACGCGGCAACACGCTGGCGACCTACGAGGCCAACGACGGCGAAGTTCACTGAGCCGACCGCACCCCGGGGCACGACCCCGGGGTGCGGCACGCGGCCCAGGGCCGCGGCGGATTGCGCCGCGAAACCGCTCGTCGTACCGCAGCGCCGGGGCACCGGCCGCCCGAAGAGGCCAGGCTGCCGGGGGATTCATCGCCAGCCCCCAATGTCCCCCATCCTGGCGAGGCGCTCGGCACGCCTTGCGCCCACCGATGGCTCGACGAACCGTGATTTTTGTCATGGACGGCGACGTGCCCAGGGACGCCGGCGCACACGTTCACAATCGTGTGCAAATGGAATAAAATCATCCGGTTATGTAAAAGCGCCGTTTACGCATCCGGCATAAGAAGAAAGGCATCGCCATTCCTGCCGCGGGCACCAGGGGTTCACGTACCGACACCACGCGCCGCACACCGTGCGGGGCGATCGATTGATATCGCCATGAGATACATCGAATCCAAAGAGCAAAGCGCCGAGTTGCTGCGCCTGACGCTGCCGCTGATGACGCGTCAGAGCGCCGCCTACCATCCGATCAGCTACACCATCTGGTACGAACATCTCGCCGGCATCAATCCGCCGCTGAGCACCGCGCTCGCCGCGCGCATCGACGCGAATGAGCCTCTGAACGACGACGAGGTGTACGGGCTGTACATGCGCCACGTGTCCGAGCGCGACGCGGCGGTGCTGGATGACCTGCAGGCGCGCCTGCAGAACCTGCTCGATGACACCGCGCAGACCTTCAACAGCGCCGGCGAGGACACCGGACACTTCAGCCGCACTCTGCGCGAGAGCCGCTCGGATCTGGCCGAGGAGGTCACGGTCGCGAAGATCCAGCAGGTCATCTCGCGCCTGCTGAGTGAGGCGCTGCGCATGGAGACCATGACGCAGATCCTCACCGAGAAGCTCGAGGGCCGCACGCAGGAGGTCAAGGCGCTCACGCAGCAGCTGCAGCGCGCACAGGCCGAGGCGGTGATCGATCCGCTCTGCGGCATCCACAACCGGCGCGGCTTTCTGCGCGAGGCCAAGGCAGTGCTCGAGACGGACAGCGGGCTCGCCGGCAGCGCCCTCGTGCTCGCCGACGTCGATCACTTCAAACAGATCAACGACACCTTCGGGCATGTGCTCGGCGACAAGGTGTTGCGCAGCATTGCCGGGATCTTCCGCGACAGTATCAAGGGCCGGGACATCGCGGCGCGCATCGGCGGGGAGGAGTTCGCGCTGCTGCTGCCGCAGACGACGCTCGAGGGGGCGCGCACCGTGGCCGAGCAGATCCGCTCGACCATTTCGCGCGGGCGCATCTGCCGCGACCAGAGTCGCGAGACCATCGGCGCGATCACCGTGTCGCTCGGTGTGGCCGCCGGAGCCCCGGGCGAGTCGCTCGACACGCTGATGTTCCGAGCCGACCAGGCGCTCTATGCGGCCAAGCGCGCCGGTCGCAATCAGGTCTGCGTCGAGTCGCCCGAGACACAGCGGCTCACGAACGGCGAGGCGCACCTGGATCTGCTCGCCCAGACGCTCGGCGAGGGCGGTTCCGCCCC
>JAKADE010000539.1 GCA_021820785.1 Pseudomonadota bacterium | reverse complement strand
CCCGTTGACGTTGATGGCGAGTGTGCGCGGCTTGCGCTGCAGCAGGCACTGAGTGGCGAAGACGTGCCCGACCTCGGTGGTGCCGATGCCGAACGCGAGCGCACCGAGCGCGCCGTGCGTGCTGGTGTGGCTGTCGCCGCAGACCACGGTCTTGCCCGGCTGCGTCAGGCCGAGTTCCGGCCCGATGATGTGCACGATCCCGCGGCGCGCATCGCGCAGCCCGAGCAGCTCGACGCCGAAAGCGGCACAGTTGCGCTCGAGCTCACTGACCTGGCGGGCCGCATCCTCGAGCGTGATCGGCGCGCCGCCGAAGACCTGCTCGGTGCGCGTCGGCGTCGAGTGATCCATGGTGGCGAAGGTGCGCTCGGGGCGGCGCAACCCGAGGCCGCGCTGGCGCAGCACGGTGAAGGCCTGCGGCGAGGTGACCTCGTGGATCAGGTGCAGGTCGATGTACAGCACCGCCGGGGTGTCGGCGGTCTCGGCGACCACCTCGTGGTGGCGCCAGACCTTCTCGAACAGAGTCTGCGGTGCCGCCATCAGCGCGCCGCCGCAGCCGGGGGCGCTGCCATGTCGACGTGATCGAGCCAACCCCACTGGTCGGGCGTCTCGCCGGAGAACAGGCCGAAGAACGCCTTCTGCAGCGTCTCGGTGATCGGGCCGCGTTTGCCGGCGCCGACCATGAGGCGGTCGACCGAGCGGATCGGAGTGATCTCGACGGCGGTGCCGGTGAAGAATGCCTCATCGGCTATATAGAGGAGTTCGCGCGGAATGGCGCACTCGCGCACCTCGATGCCGCGCTCGCGCGCCAGGCGCATCACCGAGTCGCGCGTGATGCCACCGAGCACCGAGTGGGCGAGGGCGGGTGTGAGCAGCACGCCGTCCTTGACCACGAACAGGTTCTCACCGGATCCCTCGCTGAGCGTCCCGTCGGGTGCCAGTCCAATGCCCTCGTGGAAGCCCAGGCGGCGCGCCTCGGCACCGATCAGCTGGCTCGAGAGATAGTTGCCGCCGGCCTTGGCGAGCGCCGGCAGCGTGTTCGGCGCGACGCGGTGCCAGGAGGAGATGCAGGCATCGACGCCTTGCTCCTCGCTCTCGTGACCGAGGTACTTGCCCCACTCCCAGGCGGCCACGGCCACCTCGGTCGGCGGCTCATTCTTCGGCGTGACGCCGATTTCGCCGTAGCCGCGGAAGGCGACCGGGCGGATGTACGCGCCCTTGGCGAGTCCGTTGGCGGCGATCACCGCGCGGCAGGCCTCATCGATCTGCCCGACGGTGAACGGCATGCTCATGCGGTAGATCTTGGCCGAGTCGAGCAGGCGGCGGGAGTGATCGCGCAGCCGGAAAATCGCCACGCCCCGGTGCGTCTCGTAGGCGCGCAACCCCTCGAACACCGAGGAGCCGTAGTGCAGGGCGTGGCTGAGCACGTGCACCGTGGCCTTTTCCCACGGAACGAGCTTGCCGTTGAACCAGATGTACTGAGTGGCCGGAATGGGCATGAAAAATCTCCCGTGGCGTACTGCCAGTCAAAGCGTCGAAGCGGTCTGTGCGCCGGCACCGCGCTCCTCGCGCGAGCGGCTGCCTGCGGCTGCCTGCTCGATGCGGTTGATCACCTCGAGGAACGCCTTGCTGCTCGATTCCACGATGTTGGTGCTCACGCTCGAGCCCCGATAGGTGCGTTGATTGTACTCTACGTACACCACCGCCTCGCCCTGGGCGTCCTCGCCCTCCGTGACGCCGCGCACCTCGAACTTGCGCAGCATCACCCCGAGCCCGGTCGCCGCTTCGATCGCCTTGAAGGCGGCATCGACCGGTCCGTCACCGTCGGCCGTCTGTTCCACCTGGCGCCCGTCGCTGTGGCGCAGCCGGACCTTCGTCGTGGCCGGTCCCTGCATCGCCGCCTGCGTCTCCAGGCCGGCGAGGCTCCACGGGCCGTTCGCCGCGCCCCCGGCACGCAGCACCAGCGCCTCGATGTCGCCGTCGAAGAGCTCCTTCTTGCGGTCCGCGAGCGCCTTGAACTCCTCGAACACCTCGTTGAGCTCGCTCTCCTGCAGCTCGAAGCCGAGTGCGCGCACCCGGTCGCGAAAGGCGTGCCGGCCGCTGTGCTTGCCGAGAATCAAATGACTGCGGGCGAGCCCCACGTCCTCCGGGCGCATGATTTCGTAAGTCGAATGGTGCTTGAGCACCCCGTGCTGATGAATGCCCGCCTCGTGCGCGAAGGCGTTCTCACCGACCACCGCTTTGTTGCGCGGCACGGTCATGCCGGTGATGCTCGAGACCAGGCGCGAGGTCGGATACAGCCGCGTGGTCTGGATGCCGGTGGTGACATTGAAGAACGCGGCGCGCGTCTTCAGCGCCATCACCACTTCCTCGAGCGAGCAGTTGCCCGCGCGCTCACCGATACCGTTGATCGTGCACTCGATCTGGCGGGCGCCGGCGACCACGGCCGTCAGGCTGTTCGCCACGGCCATGCCCAGATCGTCGTGGCAGTGCACCGAGAGGCGGATCCGCTCGATGCCGCGCACGTTCTTGCGCAGGTAGCGGAACAGCTCGGCGAACTCATCCGGCACCGTGTAGCCGACGGTATCGGGGATGTTCACCGTGCTCGCGCCGGCCTCGATGGCCGCCTCGACCACCTGCGCCAGGAATTCCAGCTCGGTGCGCGAGGCGTCCTCAGGCGAGAACTCCACGTCCTCGCACAGTTCACGGGCACGGCGCACGCCGTCGACGGCGGTGCGCAGGATCTGCTCCTCGGCCATGTTCAGTTTGTACTGGCGGTGAATCGCGCTGGTGGCGAGGAACACGTGCAGCCGCCGCCGCGGTGCATCGGCGAGGGCGCGGGCGGCGAGTTCGATGTCCTCGCGGTTGCAGCGCGCCAGGCCGGCGATGATCGGGCCTTCGATCGTGCGCGAGACCGCCTGTACGCTCTCCCAGTCCCCCTTGGAGGCCGCCGGGAAACCCGCTTCGATCACATCGACGCCGAGTTCGGCGAGCGCCCGGGCGACCCGAAGCTTCTCCGGCTGCGTCATGCTGCATCCGGGGGCCTGTTCGCCGTCGCGCAGGGTGGTATCGAAGATCAGTACTTTGTCCGGTTCGGCTGCCATGACAGTCTCCT
>JAKADE010000538.1 GCA_021820785.1 Pseudomonadota bacterium | reverse complement strand
GCACGCGACCAGCTGGATGGCCAACAAGTTCCAGACGGCAATGCCGGGGGCACTGCTCGGCACCGGACACGTCGTGGACTACCTGCTGCACCACTTCGTCCTGCTCTATGCCGGCGTCATTCTCTTCAGCGCCGCCGAGCTGGTGTTCGGGCTGTTTCTGCTGCTCGGCTTCATGACCCGGCTGTCCGCGATCGTAACGATTGGCCTGAGCTTCGTGCTGATGCTGCTGTTCGGCTGGCAGGGCGCCACGTGCATCGATGAGTGGACCATGGCGTCGGCGAATTTCGGCATGGGGGTGGCACTGCTGCTCGCCGGCGGCGGCGCCTGGTCGCTCGATGCCTGGCTGCTGAAGCGCCGACCGGACCTCGCGGCCGCCGGCTGGTTCCAATGGTTCGGCAGCGGCCCGTGGCCGCTCGAGCGGCTGAAGCGCTGGAGCATTTTCGGCGTTACGGTGACCGCACTGTTCGTCGTGCTCACCTACAACTACTACCGCGGTTCGGTGCTGACGCCGTTTCACGGCGGCCCGGTGAGTCCCGCTGCGCACCACATCAGCCTCTCGTCGGGCCGGCTCAGCGCCGCGGGCAGCGTGCGCTTCGGCGCCTATCTCGATGCCGGCACACCGGCGGAACCCGCCAACGTGGTGCGCGCGGACCTGCTCGGTCCGGGCGGACGGATCGTGGAGCACTGGGACAGTGGCGCGCTCGCCGGACTGCCACCGAGCGCGTTCGTCAACGATTACCCCTACAACCGCTTCGGCGCCGGGTATGCGGGCATCACCGCCAAAGTCGGCGCCCGCGCCACCATCACGCTGCCGCCGTCCATCACCGGGTTGCATCTGCCCGCCGGCCGCTACCGACTGGTGCTGCATTCGGTCAATGGACGGGTGTTCGCACTCGCGCTGTCGTCCGGAACGTGACCGGACCGCGGGGGAGACTAGTTCTCCCCCGCGCGCCGCCTGCGGCGCTGTACCGCGGTGAGGAAGCCGCGCAGAATGTTCACCTCGTTGCGATCCAGCTCGGCACGCTGCAGGAAACGGCGAATCCTTGCCATGAGGTGCGTGCCGCTTTGGGTGCGGTCACGGAAATCGACTTCTTCGAGCACCTCGGCGAAATGCGTGTACAGCCGTTCCAGATCCGCCGGTTCGGCGAGCGGGCCGGCCGCAGGCGCCGGGTCAATCGTGACGCCGCGCGTGCGGAACAACTCGTAGACCACGATCTGCACCGCCATGGCGAGATTGAGCGACGGGTACGCCTGACTCGCCGGGATGCTCACCAGCAGATGCGCCGCTTCGAGCTGCTCGTTGGTGAGGCCCGCCCGCTCGGACCCGAACACCACCGCCACCGGTCCGCGACCGGATTCGAGCGCGAGCCGTGCCGCCGCATCACGCACATCGGCGATGCGGAAATGTTGATCCCGTTCGCGCGAGGTCGTGGCGGCCACGAACCCGCAGCCCGACAGTGCCTCGGCCAGAGTCGCCACGACGCGTGCCTGCTCGAGCACGTCATCGGCACCCGAGGCCCGAGCGCTCGCCTCCGGATCGGGGAACTGCCGAGGGCTCACCAGCACCAGGTGCGCAAGACCCATGTTTTTCATCGCGCGCGCCACCGCGCCGATGTTGCCCGGGTGGGACGGCTCGACCAATACGATGCGGATCTGCGCGCTATCCATCGTCAATGACCTGACGCCTCGTGCCAGCTGCAGGCTCGGGGCGCCCGCTCCCCGCGGGCGCCCCGCATGCCGGTCGGCTCAGCGCGCGGGCTCTGCGACCCGCGTGCGCAGCTTGCTGTGCCGATACCCGTAGAAGCCATACACCAGCGCCCCGATCACCGTCCACACGATCAGACGCACCCAGGTGCTGCCGGGCAGCTTGTAGATCATGAATCCGCAGACCAGCGCTCCGGCCGTGCACGTCAGCCACGGCATCGGCACGCGGAACGGGCGTTCCAGGTCAGGGCGCGTGTAGCGCAGCACCAGCACGCCAATGCACACCGTGACGAACGCCATCAGTGTGCCGATCGATACGAGTTCGCCGAGCAGATCGACCGGGAACAACCCGCCGATCACCGCGGCAGTCACACCCGTGACGACGGTGCCGACCGAGGGCGTGCGGAACTTGGCGTGGATCTTCCCGAACACCGGCGGCAGCAGCCCGTCCTGCGCCATGGAATAGAAGATGCGCGCCTGCGCGATGGTCATCACCAGCATCACCGAGGTCATGCCGAGAATGGCGCCGATGTCGACCGGCACGCTGAACCAGCGCAGCTGCGGGTAGGTATCGAGCGCCAGCGCGATCGGCGCTGCGACGTTGAGCTTGGTGTAGTGCACCATGCCGGTGAGCACTGCCGAGACCGCCACGTAAAGCAACGTGCAGACGACCAAGCTGGACAGAATGCCGATCGGCATGTCCCGCTGCGGGTTCTTCGCCTCCTGGGCGGTCGTCGAGATCGCATCGAAGCCGATGTACGCGAAGAAAATGACGCCCGAGGCGGTGAACACTCCGCCCCAGCCATACTGATCCGGACGTCCGGTCGGCGCCGGAATGAACGGATGCCAGTTGTTGTGCTGGATGAAGCCCATGCCGAGCACGATGAACAGTACCACCACCGCAACTTTCAGCGTGACGATGACGGTATTGAACTCCGCGGACTGCTTGATGCCGATGTAACACACGGTCGCCAGTGCCAGCACGATCAGCACCGCGGGCACGTTAAGAATGGCGCCCGAGGCTATTACCGAGAAACTGTTCGGCGCGGCCTGCATGAACGGGGCGTGCGATAGCGCATCGGGCAGGTGCACCCCGAAAGTCCCCAACAGGCGCGCCACGTAACCAGACCAGCCGACCGAGACCGTCGCCACTGCAAACAGGTACTCGAGCACCAGATTCCAGCCGATGAACCAGGCGATGCCCTCGCCGAGCGTGGCGTAGGTGTAGGAGTAGGCGCTGCCGGAGACCGGGATCATCGCCGCGAATTCCGCGTAACACAGTCCGGCGAACGCACAGCCGAGACCGGCGATGATGAACGACAGCACCAGCGCCGGTCCCGCATACTGCGCGGCCGCCACCCCGGTGAGCACGAAAATCCCGGTACCGATGATCCCCCCGATACCGAGCATG
>JAKADE010000537.1 GCA_021820785.1 Pseudomonadota bacterium | reverse complement strand
CCCGATCTCGTCGAGCGGCTGCGCACGGGCGCGCCGCTGAACGAACCGCGGCCGGAATTCTTCTACGCCGGCGGCGCGGCCGGGTACACCGACTATCCGGCACTCGCCGGCCCCGAGGGGCGCCGCCCCGGATGAAGCGCCTCAGGCGCCGAAGGTGAAGCAGGAATAGGCTTTGCCGCCGATGCGGCCGCGGAAGCTCGCACGCCCCGGATCATCCCCGGCGGCGCCGGCGGCGACCATCAGCGGAATGAGGTGCTCGGCACGCGGGTGGCAGGCGCGCGCCTGCGGGGCGCCCTCCCAGGCGATCAGCCGCTCGCGCCGCTCGGCCGGTGCGACCTCGACCACCGTCTCGTTCAGCCACGCATCGAAGGCCGCCGAGCCGCCGTCCCCGCCGGCGAAGATCGCGCGCAGGTTGTGATAGCTGCTGCCGCTGCCGATGATGAGCACCCCGTCGCTGCGCAGCGGTGCAAGCGCAGCGCCCAAGGCCCAGTGTCGGGCCGGGTCCAGATCGGCCGCGAGCGAGAGCATGAGCACGGGAATGCGCGCCGCCGGATCGATGATCAGCATCGGCACGAACACCCCGTGATCGAAGCCGCGCTCGGCATTGCTCGCTGCGGCGATCCCGGCCCCCGCGAGCAGTGTCCGCACCTGCGCGGCGAGCTGCGGATCCCCGGGCGCCGGGTAGTTCAGCTGATAGGTATGCGGCGGGAAGCCGTAGTAGTCGAACAGCATCGGCGGCGCCGCGGCGCTCGAGACTGTCGGCACCGGCTCCTCCCAGTGCGCGCTCACCATGAGGATGGCACGCGGCGGGGCCGGCAGACTCTCCAGCAGACCGGCCAGATAGCTCCGCAGTCCCTCGTAGGCGTGCGGGCCGAACGGTGCGGGGAATTCCATCCAGAAGCACGGGCCGCCCCCGTGGGTCAAATAGATCGCCGGTTGGCGCACAGGACTCTGCACGGGAGCGCTCCTCGGAATGCCGTTCACTCATGCTAGCATCCCCCGGCGATGAGCCATCAAGACGGCAGGCATGCCGACGCACTGCACAACCCGCCGGTCCAGCCCGGCGTGCCCGTGCGCCTCTCGGCGCGGGTCTGGCGGCTGACCTGCGGCAATGCCGGGTTGATGACCGGCCCGGGCACCAACAGTTATTTCGTCGGCGAGGGCGATCACTGGGCCCTGATCGATCCGGGCCCGGCGCAGTCGCGCCACCTGTTCGCACTGCAGAACGCCGCGCCTGGTCCGATCCGGCGCATCTTCGTCACCCACACGCACCCGGATCACTCCCCGGGCGCCGCGGCGCTGAAGCGCCTGACGGGCGCCGAGGTGCTCGGGCGCGTGAGCGCACATGCGCACGGCCAGGACCCCTCTTTCGCCCCCGACCGTGAACTCAGCGACGGGGAGCGGATCACGCTCGGTCCGGACACGGTACTGAGGGTGCTGCACACCCCCGGACATGCCTCGAACCACCTGTGCTACCTGCTCGAGGCCGAGGGGCTGCTGTTCACCGGGGATCACATCATCCAGGGCTCGACCGTCGTGATCGATCCGCCGGACGGCGACATGCAGGCGTATATCGATTCGCTGCAGCGGCTGCTGCGCGAGAATCTCGCCGCACTCGCCCCGGGACACGGCGAGCGGATCGACGCGCCGCAGGAGGCGCTCTGCGCACTCATCGCGCATCGCCTGAACCGCGAGGCCAAGGTGTTCGAGGCACTGAGTGCGCAGCAGCCGGCCACGCTCGCCGAGCTGTGCGAGCGCGCGTACCAGGAAGTGCCGCCGGCGCTGTGGGCGCTCGCCGAGCGCTCGCTGCTCGCGCACCTGTTGAAGCTCGAGGCCGATGGGCGCGCCCGCCGGCACGGGGAGCGCTGGCGAGCCGTGCCCTGATCGGATCCGCTCAGACGGCCGCGTCCTCGTAGCGCTCCGTCAGCCACAACACCACCGGCATCACCAGCAACACCAGCGGCAGCTGCACGAGCGCCCCGGCGATGATCGCGATGGCGAGCGGCTGGAGCATCTGGTCGCCCGAGCCGCTGATCGCCGCCCCGAGCGGCACCAGCGCCAGGATCATCGCCAGCGTGCTCATGGTGATCGGGCGCAGACGGTTCAGCGCCGCCTCATAGAGCGCCTCGCGCCGCGGCATGCGGCGCGCGAGCGTCTGGTATTCCGACACGTAAAAGATCGCCATTTCCGTCGAAATGCCGACGATCATCACCATGCCCATCATGGCGGTGATGTTCAGCTCCACGCCGGTGAGCCACAGTCCGACGAACACCGCGCCGGTCGAGATCAGCGCACTCAGCATGATCACCACCGGCGTGACAAACCGCTCGTAGAGGAACAGCAGCAGGATCAGCTCCGCGACCAGCGCGGCGCCGAACACCCGGATCATGCCGTGGATGGCCAGCTGCTCCTGCTTGTACTGGCCCCCGAGGGTGTACATCACCCCCGGGGGCAGCAGCCCCGGCGTGCCCAGCACCCGCTTGACGCCCGCGATGGTCGTACTCAACGCGTAGCCGCCACCGATCTGTGCCGTCACGGCGACGATCTGCGCGAGGTTGTCACGGGTCAGCTCGGGCTGACCGGCCACGAAGCGCACCTGCGCGACGCTGGCGAGGCGCAACATCCGCCCATCGGGGGCGCGGATCGGCAGATCCCCGAGCTGGCTGCGGTAGATGCGCCGCTGCGGCGGACTCAGCCAGAGCCGCACGCCGATGTCCTGCACGCTGCCGAGGTAGCGGGTCACCACCGCACCGTGCAGGTAGTGGTAGACCTGGTCACGCACCTGCGCCACCGTGAGTCCTTCCATCGCCGCGGCCGCCGGATTGACGTGGATGTCGAGCGCATCGCCGGCCGGCACCACGCCGTCGATGACCGAGGCCGGCTCGATGCCGGGCACGCTGCGGATCGCCTTGGCGACCCGCACGGCGACGCCGCCGAGCACCGCCGGGTTCTTCGCACTGAGGGAGATGACCACCGGCTGACGCCGTCCGACCATGTCCCCGATCATGTCGCTCATCAACTGGTGGGTGTCGAAATCGATGCCCGGCACGTCGCGCGTGACCTTGCGGGTGATCTCATCCATCACCGACCAGATATCCGGGCGCTTCGAGGAGGGAA
>JAKADE010000536.1:1973-3121 GCA_021820785.1 Pseudomonadota bacterium | reverse complement strand
TCCTGCTGTCGCCGAACCTATTCGTAACCGTGCGGCCGTGGCCCATGGATAGGTGCCTCGCGCGAGGAGGATGATGAGCCCGTCGTAGCGAGAACGTACGGGGTGTGGCGCAGATGACGAGGATCAAGACGGCAGGTGGAGAGAAGCGGAACGGAGCTGCACAGGAGCGTGCGCGGCGGAAGTGGTCGGTAGCCGAGAAGGTGCGGGTCGTGCGGGAGCTCGAGCGCTCAGGGGCGGCGGTGAGCGAAGTGGCTCGGCGGCACGGGGCGCACATGAGCATGGTGAAGCGCTGGCGTGGGCAGTATCGGGCCGGTGAGTTCGGCGCGCACAGGCCGATGAGCGGGGGTGCACGCTTGGTGCCGATTCGCGTGACGCGCGATGGGCCGCGATCATCGCGGCCGGCTCCAGAGGCGGCCCCGGCGGTCAGTACCGCCGGGGTGATCGAGGTGCAGCTCGCGAGCGGGCAGCAGGTGTGCATCCGGGGGACGGTGGATGCCGGGATGCTGCGCACGGTGCTCGAGGAGCTGTCACGGTCATGATGGGACTATCGGCGGGCGTGCGGATCTGGCTGGCGGCCGGCGTGACCGATCTTCGCAAGGGATTCGAGGGCTTGAGTGCATTGGTGCAGACCTCGCTGGGCCATAACCCCTATTCCGGTCAGATTTTCGTGTTCCGAGGGCGGCGAGGTGACCGGATCAAAATTCTCTGGGATACCCAGGACGGGCTCTGTCTTTTCTACAAGCGGCTGCGCGGCGGGAAGTTCGTCTGGCCGAAGGCCGAGAGCGGGACGGTGTCCTTGAGCGCCGCGCAACTGTCGATGTTGCTCGAAGGCATAGATTGGCGGCAGCCGAAGCGCACGGCGCTCGCTCCGCACGATCCGGAGCGGCTCCAGCCGAGTCGCTCGGTGTAAGGGGGACTGCCGGTCTCGAGATCGAGACCTGCAGTCCAACATAAACCAACAAAAAACACACACGATCCCGTGCGCATCTAGAGTGCAGCGCGTATCATTCGCCTGTGCTCGATATCAACACATTGCCGAACGACGTAGAGGCGCTCAAGCGCCTCGTGATCGAGCAGCACAGCGCCGGGCAGACGAAGGACATTGAGCTGCGCGAGCAGCGGGCGCTGATCGAGCACCTGCGATTTCA
>JAKADE010000536.1:0-1963 GCA_021820785.1 Pseudomonadota bacterium | reverse complement strand
CCAAGCTGCGCCGGGCGCGCTTCGGTCAATCCTCCGAGCAGCTCGAGGGCGCCGGGCAATTGCCGATGAGCTTCGAGGAGCTCAAAGCCGCCGTCCTTGAGGCCGAGCGCCAGGCGCAGGCCGCCGGCGAGATCCCCACCGCCCCCGCCCCCAAAGGCAAGCCGGTGCGCCGCAAGAAGCTCCCCGAGCACTTCGAGCGCATTGATCAGGTCATCGAACCGAAGGACTGCACTTGCCCGGACTGCGGCGGGGCGCTGAAGACGCTCGGCACGGACGAGTCCGAGGTGCTGGAAGCGAAGACCATCACGTTCACGGTCACCCGGCACATCCGCCCGAAGAAGCGCTGCACGAAGTGCGCGGCGATCGTACAGGCTCCGGCCCCCTCGCGCCCGATCGAGAAGAGTTTCGCCGGCGCCTCGCTTCTGGCGCTGGTTCTCTCCTGGAAGTACTCGTTCCATCTGCCGCTCTATCGGCAGTGCCAGATCTTCGCCCATGCGGGACTGAAGCTCTCGCGCACGACGTTGATGCAGTGGGTGGCGGCGAGCAGCCTGCTGCTCGGCCCCCTGGTGGAAGCCCTCGCCAAACACGTGCTATCGGCACAGAACATCAACGCCGATGACACGCCGTACCGAGTGCTCGCGCCCGGTACGGGCAAAACCAAGCGCGGACACATCTGGACGTACGTGCGCGACGGCACCGGATGGGGCTCCACCGACCCACCGGCGGTGTGGTACCAATATTCGCCGAGCTGGCACGGAAAATATCCGCAGAAGCACCTGGCCCGCTTCAGAGGCAAGCTGCAGGTCGACGGCTATGCAGGCTTCGAGCCGCTGTTTCGCCCCACAAGTCCGGGGACGCCGGCGCGCGTGGAGGAAATCGCCTGCATGATGCACGCACGCAGGAAGTTCTTCGACATTTACGCGGCAGTGAAGTCCCCGATCGCCCGGGAGGCCATCGAGCGGATCGGTGTGCTCTATCAGATCGAGACGCAGATCCGCGGGCAATCGCCCGAGGCACGCCGTGCTGCGCGTCAGCAGTATGCCGTGCCGCTGCTCAACGCCCTTCATGCATGGATGATACAGACCGTCTGCGAACTCGACAGCAGCTCAAAGTTGCTCGAGGCGTTCAACTACTCGCTCAAGCGTTGGAGCCAGCTCTGCCGTTACACCGAGGACGGACGCCTCGAGATCGACAACGGAGCCGCTGAACGCTCGATCCGTGGCATGGGCATCGGACGGCGCAATTATCTCTTCTTCGGCTCCGACAGCGGCGGTGAACGGGCGGCGATCATTTACAGTCTTGTTGAGAGTTGCAAATTGAATCACATTGATCCGCAGAGTTATCTGCAGTACGTCCTCGAGCGGATCGCTGATCACCCGATCAACCGCATCGAGGAACTGCTGCCCTGGAACGTCGCTGACAAGCTCGCTCAGCCGAGCCAGGTGACGGACGCCCTGGCGGCATAGCGAGTCCTTCCGTGTTCAAGCCCCAGCGCCGCACCGCATCGCTCGGCCACCTGCAGGCCTTCCTCGACGACACCCGCGGTCAGATCACCCTCGGGGAGATCCCGCCGATCCGACGAGCCGCGCTCGCCGCTCAGGGCAAGAAAGTGCGCGTCGCGCTCGTGGGCCGCGACGGCGAGACGATCGCGCAGCTGCTTGAGCGCCTGGACGCCGCCCTCGGCAAGGCCATGACCGAGGACACCGTGATCGACGAGGTCCTGCCGGAGATCAAGCGCCGCCGCGCCCCGTGAGCAGGCCAGCAGCTCCCCCACGGTTGCACAGCTTGGGCGAATGGTAGAGAGAAATCCACGGGCCTTCGCCGCACGCTTACCCCCAATCCGCCTCTCGCCCCCAAAATTACGCGCTTCTACGTCCCCGCCAACACGCGGCGCCTAAACGACCTAACTTCCTCTTCCTCTACCCTGAGACGCGAGACTTGGAGGTAGACTTTGTGGCAGACG
>JAKADE010000535.1 GCA_021820785.1 Pseudomonadota bacterium | reverse complement strand
CGGTGGCGCGCTCGAGGCCACTCTACGAGTCGCGCCTGGTCGCCGATGGCGGCCGGTGCTCGAGCAGACGCGTAAGCGGTCGACTCGGGACCCAGGTTTGGCTATCGGTGTATTCAGGCTGTCCCGAAGTGTCCGGGATCTCCCCGCGCCATCCTCGGGGAGTCAAGGTGAGCGCGGCCCGATCACTGGAGGCCGCAGGGAATGTGAGCGGATCCGGCCGCGGCGGGCGGGACTTGCCCGGCGACTGACGCCGGAGTTCAACCCCGGGGGCTGTGCTGCGGCGACGAATCTGCCGGTCTTGGAGTTCAAGGTTGAACCGCAGGGGTGCAGCGGCACTCGTCATCGCTCCTGCATGGAAGCGACTGGAGATTCGCGGGCCGCTCCGGGTTCGATCGGCTCTCAGGATGGGCGAATGATATGGGTCGCCCACTGTGGAATCGAGACGAACAGCGCGTGTAAATTGGGGGAAAAACTGCACAGATTGAAGCCGAAATTTCCCGCTAATAGCTTGAGGCTGTTGGCGGAGAAGAGGCTGACGTGGCCATTGCGTGGCGCGGCGTACCACCACGTTAGCCGCCGGCCCGGAACGATGTCGTTGTCCGAAAGGAGGGTCGAGAATATGACCAGTCCGTCGGGTGCGAGCAGCGTCTTGAGGTTATTCATCAGCACGTTCGGATCCACGACGTGCTCAAAGACTTCGAACGCGGTAATCAAATTGAATTGACTCAGCGAGCTGATCGAGACACCCGTATCCACGAATGGGTCATAGGAGGCTGAGTTCCAGCCGGCTTCGCGCAGCTCACCGGACAGCAGGCCCTTGCCGCCTCCGTAATCCAGATGCCTGATGGCAGTGAACTGTTCCTTGAACGTATTGCGAAGGAGGGCGGCATTCCCTCTGGGGCGCGCGTCGATGTAATCCGGATCGACATCGATATAGCGATCGTTATAGATATGGCGGGCGAATTCCTCGGAAGTCCATTTGCGGAATTCCGGTGCGTAACAGAATCCGCAGCTCTCGCAGCGCGCGTAATAGACCGCGGCCCCGGCAAGGGGTAGGAACTTCTGGCGCGCCTCCTCGCATGACTTGTTGAAGTCAACGACATCGAACAGCCGGGCGGTGTTCCCGCAAATACCGCAGCGCAGGGCATCATGCATGTCGAGCGAGGTCATTTCGTGTCGGAACTCTTTGGCGTTGGTAATTGAGCGCTTCAACCGATCCTGCTGACAGGAGGGTCTTGATGGGCGCGTCGTCGAACCCCTCGGGGAAGTGCGTCACATCAGGAGCGCGTGGATCAGGCGCTTCAACGAGAGGAGGCGCCACGTGGCTTTCGGCGAGGCCCGACCCGGTCGATACCTGATGACACAATTCCGTCGATCCTCCGGCTCCAGTCGGCCTTCGAAGACGAGGGGATGACAGTATGCAGCAGGATTGGAGCCGTTTACCCAGAATTTCGCTGCGCGACTGCCCATGGAATGGATAAAGATCGGGGTGGATCGGTCAATCTGTGTCGGTACGTGGCGCTGAGTCTGACTCTCGGCGCATCGCGGACATGATTTTTGGCGAATTTCCGGCAGCCGATCAGCCCCGGAGGCCGCTGGTACGTACGCCAAGAGGCGCCTGTTCCCGGCGCTGCAACGCAGTGATCTCGGCGTCGAAGCGTTGTGCAACGCGGCCGGCGCGGCTGAGCACATGCCGCTTGGCGTGGCTGCAGAGGCGCAGAGCCTGCTCGGTGGTCCGGGGAGCGCAGCGACGCTCAGCCGCTGGCTGCCCGCAGATCAGGTGTTGCCGGAACGCCAGCGCAGGACGACGATTTTGGCGGGCGCCGGTCCGCGGCGTTCGAGGAGGAGTGTTCGACCGGCACCCGGTGGAATCAGCAGAGTGTCCCGCGGGCGGGCGAGCCGGGTGCGGTGTTGCCCGGTCTCGCGGATGCCTGCGCATCCCTCGAGGATGAACAGCGCGCTGTATAGCTCCGGTGAGAGCACCACAGTGCGCGGTGCGGTGACTGCCAGGACGGACGGGGCGCGCACGATGCAGGCCGGCGAGCCCGCCGATCCTTTGTGCACGATCAGGCTCAGATCCGTGCAGGGCCCGTGGGGAATGGCGCAAGCGGTGTGCCACTCCCCCTCGAAGCGCGTGCCACGCCGGGCAGGGGAAAGGCGTTGCGTTCCGTGTCGGTGGAACCTTAGCCGCAAGTCGTCGCCGTGGACCAGAACCAGCGCCCGGCGGTAGCCGGGGTAGGCGGAAAAGGGTCCGTCCTGGGCGATGTCGGCGAGACTCAGTCGCCAGGTGAAGGCCTCCCCGGTGGCCGGATCGCGCGCAATTTCCAGGGTCATGCCTTTCCCGTTGCGCCACGGCATCGCGCGATAAGTCGCGGCTCTGAGGAGCTTCAGTGGGGGCGGCTTCACGGCGGTCGATGTCCTCATGGCGATGGCACTTGGCCGCGGTGGGCGTGAATATTCCTGCAGGTTCCCGTCGGCGTCGTGCCCCACGTCCGGATTGGGGCGCGGCGCGACCATCACAAGACGACGGCAGTACTCGTACGTGCCGGGTCGAACCGCCACGCAGTGGCGCCGGAGCTGCGCGGGGTGACCTCGCGCCTGCCTCACCGCGCGAAGTGTAGAGCAAAGATCTGCGCGCCGGGGAGGACTCGCCGCGGTGTCTGGCCGACACCGCAAGCAAGGGGGTACAGTGTAGGCGAGGCGGTGATCTTCGAGCTGGACAACTGCCACGCGCCGGCGCCGCACGATGAGGCGGGGGCGGCGCGATCGCCACGAATGACAAGAAGGGGTGAACCATGTCGACGTCTCGACGCGAATTTCTGGTCTCCTCGGCTGCAGTCCTGAGTGCCGGGGCGGCGCCGTCGCTCGCAGCCACCCCGCATCCGGCGACGGCGGAGCGACCGCCAGGTTCGCCGCCCGCATTCGGAACGGCGCCGGGCGTCGGGCCCGAGGTCAGTGCGGCAACGTTCGCGCAAGCGGAAAATCTGGTGCGCGTGCACATGACACTGCCCGAACGCGCGGAGGCGGCGTCGAACTGGCGCAACAGCATGGCACCGCTGTACGAGCGGCGCACCGGTCCGCGCCGCGTCGCGCTCGAGCCCGGACTTGCGCCGTATTCGCTGTGCAATC
>JAKADE010000534.1 GCA_021820785.1 Pseudomonadota bacterium | reverse complement strand
GCTTGCGGAACGGCTGGAGCATCTGGCGGCGCAGCATGTGGAACATCTGCGCCGGGGTCGACGGCACGCACACCTGCATGTTCGACTCGGCGCACAGCTGCAGGAATCGCTCGAGGCGCGCCGAGGAATGCTCAGGTCCCTGTCCCTCGTAGCCGTGCGGCAGGAACAGCGCAAGGCCGCAATAGCGTTCCCACTTCGCCTCCCCGGAGCTGATGAACTGGTCGATGATGACCTGCGCGCCGTTGGCGAAGTCGCCGAACTGTCCTTCCCAGACGGTCAGGCAGGCCGGCTCGGTGGTCGAGTACCCGTACTCGAAGCCCATCACGGCCTCTTCGGAGAGCACCGAGTCGATGATCTGCACGCGCGGCTGGCGCTCGGCCAGGTGCTGCAGCGGGATGTACACCTCGGGGCTGTTCTGATCGTGCAGCACTGCATGACGGTGGAAGAACGTGCCGCGGCCGCAGTCCTGGCCGCTGAGGCGCACCGAGTAGCCGTCCTCCACGAGCGATGCATACGCCAGCGTCTCGGCGCAGCCCCAGTCGAGCGGCATCTCCCCGGCGAGCATCTGCACGCGGTTCTTCATGATGTTCGCCACTCGCGGATGCAGCGTCAGCCACTGCGGCAGCTGCGCCATACGCTCCCCGAGAGACTTCAGGCGCTTCATCTCCACGCCCGTGCCGATCCGCTCCGACCAGTCCGACTGCGCGTAGCGCGTCCAGTCGACCGTGAACTGGTTGCCGATCATGCCGAGCGCGGCGCGAGCCAGCGGCTTGCCCTGATCGAGGCTCTCGCGGTACTGCGCCACGAGCGCATCGGGCTCGTCCTTCTGCACCACGCCCTCGCCGACCAGCCGCTCGGCATACAGCGCGCGGGTGGTCGGATGCTTGCGGATGATGTGGTACATCTGCGGCTGCGTGGCCGCCGGCTCGTCCGCCTCGTTGTGGCCGAGGCGCCGGTAGCAGACCAGATCGATGACCACGTCCTTGTGAAAGCGCATGCGGTAATCGAGCGCCAGGCGCGTGACGAACACCGCCGCCTCCGGGTCATCCCCGTTGACGTGGAAAATCGGCGCCTCGAGCATCTTGGCCACGTCGCTGCAGTAGAGCGTCGAGCGCGCATCCTCGGGCGCGGACGTGGTAAAGCCCACCTGATTGTTGATGACCAGGTGCAGCGTGCCGCCCGTGCGGTAGCCGCGCGCCTGCGAGAGCTGCAGCGTCTCCATCACCACGCCCTGGCCGGCGAACGCCGCATCGCCATGGATCAGCACCGGCAGCACCCGATCGCCCTGACTGTCGTCGCGCCGCTCCTGGCGGGCGCGCACCGAGCCTTCGACCACCGGGTTGACCACCTCGAGGTGCGAGGGATTGAACGCGAGCACGGTGTGCACGTTGCCCGCCGGAGTGCGCAGGTCGGCCGAGAAGCCCTTGTGGTACTTCACGTCGCCCGAGCCCTTCAGATGGCTCAGGTCGTAGTTGCCCTCGAACTCGGAGAACAACAGTGACGGTGGCTTGCCGAGCAGGTTGACCAGCACGTTCAGGCGCCCGCGATGCGCCATGCCGATGACCACTTCCTCGACCGCGGCGCTGCCGCAGCGCTGGATCAGATCATCGAGCATCGGGATCAGCGTCTCGCCGCCCTCAAGCGAGAAGCGTTTCTGGCCGACGTACTTGGTGTGCAGGTAGCGCTCGTGCCCTTCCGCAGCGGTGAGCTGCCAGAGGATGTTGTGCTTCTCCTCGGCGCTGAAGGTGTGCTTCAGGCGGCCGGCCTGGAAGCGGTCCTGCAGCCACAGCCGCTCGTTCGAATCGGAGATGTGCGCGAACTCCGCGCCCACCGAGCCGCCGTAGATGATTTCCAGCTCGCGCAGGATCTCGCGCAGCTTCATGCGCTTGGGCACCGCCTCGATGCGGCTGCCGGTGTAGAACTCGCTTTCGAGATCCGCCTCGGAGAGCTTGAAATACGGCAGGTCGAGCACGTGCGGCCGAGGCCGCTGCATCAGACCCAGCGGGTCGAGCTTGGCGATGAGGTGGCCGCGGTTGATCCAGATCTGGATCAGACGCGAGACGGCGGCCTGGCGCACATCGGCGCCGCGGACACCGCCGGGCGGTGCCAGGGCGCGCGGCTGGCGGGCCCGCGCGGCGATTCCGGCCTCGATCGGACCGGCGGGCCGCTCGTTGGCGCCCCCGCCGGGCAGGCTCTGGAAGTAACGACGCCAGCGCTCCTCTACGCTCGCTGGGTCAGTGAGGTACTGCTCGTAGAGAGTGTCCAGGAAATCGGCGTTCCCGCCGAAAAGGGGTGTAGGTTCAAGCATGCTGGGAGAAGCAACTGCGAATCGCTAGTGTAACGGAAAGGCCACAGGCGAGGAATATGCAATCTTGCGTCATACGCCGAAACTTAACGCCGGTTCAGGATGCGAGTGCACTGTACACGCCACGGTCTCACAGCATGCCGAGCAGTGCCAGCTCGTAGACAATTAGTACGACGTATCCGGCGAGTACCGCGTACAGAATGAGCGGCACGGGCAAGCGTCCGAAGGCCTTCAGCCGCGCGAGCATGGTCAGACAGACGATGCCGATGCCGGTGAGACCGACCTTCACCGCGATGAACGCCGCGGCGCTGCCGCGCACCAGAGTCGCGAGCAGCGGATTGACTTCGTAGGCGCCCTGATTGATCAGCAGCAGCGTCAGGGCCGCATCGGCGCACGAGAGCGCGACGATGAGCGTCGCCACCGCGAGCCACCAGGGATGGTGCCAGTCGACCGCCCCGAGCCGCTGCTCGCCGCTGCGGCGCGGTCCCTGCCGGCGCGGGCGCATGCTGCCCAAGACCAGGGCCCGCAGCACGCTGGTGCGCCGATCCGGCCCGCGGCGCCGCTCGAGCTCGGCGGGCTCACTGGACGACTCACGGGCGCCGGGGGCGCGGTCGGGAAGGGGTCTGGACACGGTGGGGGCGTGCAAAGGAGGGTGGGCCGGATTGTAGGGCCCGGGCGCCTCTGCGCCGTCCGCAGCGCCCCGAAGTGTGATACCGATCGCAGGCGACAGCGCACCGCCGCCCGGCGGGGCACCCGCTGCGCCGCGCGGACGCGGGCGCTCGAACCATAGGCCGGAGGCTTGCACGGTGAGCGGGAGTATAGTGAGGCG
>JAKADE010000024.1 GCA_021820785.1 Pseudomonadota bacterium | reverse complement strand
CCTCGGCACCGCCATGCGCGAGGTACGCGCGACGCTCGCCAAGGACCACTGGCTTCCGCCCGGGAGCGTCCAGTACGCCGGACTCTACCGGCTGCAGCAGCGGTCGTTCCAGAACCTCATGGTCGTGCTGCTCGCCGCCATTCTGCTCGTCTTCACGGTACTGGTGATCGAATTCCGCTCCTTCCACGAGCCGATCGCGATCGTCTTCGGCGCGGTACTCGCGCTCTTCGGAGCAATGGTGGGGCTCTGGGTGAGCGGCATCACCTTGAATATCGTGTCCTACTTGGGCGCGATCATCGGCGTCGGCATCGTCGCGAAGAACGGCATTCTGGTGCTCGACTATTGCCGGCAGCTGCGCTCCGAGGGCGTGGAACTCGTCGAGGCGCTGGTGCGTGCCGGTCATCGCAGGCTCCGACCCGTGCTCATGACCTCGCTCGCCGCGGCGCTCGGCATGGTGCCGCTCGCCTACGGCGCCGGCGCCGGCGCGCAGATGCTGCAACCCCTCGGCATCACCGTGATCGGCGCGCTGTGTTTCTCCGTACTGCTGTCACTCATCGCTACCCCGGTGGTCTATTATCTGCTCATCAGGCTGCACGAGAGATACATCGCCAGGCACCCTGACTCCGGGCCGCCCCCGGCGGAAGCGCTTGGCTGAAGGAGCGTCGCACAGTCTGGGTGGTGCGCTGGCATGGGCGCCTCAACTTTTTCCCGGAGGTGAGTTGTGAAGAGGCCGGAATCCACAAACGCCTCGCGTCGCGAGGTTCTGCGCGGCATCAGCCGGATGGCCGGCGGGCTTGGTTTGGCGCTGGCGGCACCGCCTCTGGTGCGAGCTGCCGCCGCTCAAGCCATGAACCCTATGCCGCGCATGGCGGGGATGGAGCGAGCGGGCGTTCGCCACGGGATGCCCTTCGCGCGCCCACTCCCCATTCCGCCGCAACTCAGCGGCGAACCGCAGCCCGACGGATCTCGGCTCTACAACTTGCGGATGGCGCCAGGCCGCACGTCACTGATTGCGCAAAGGCGGACCCCGACTTGGGGATACAACGGCTCGTATCTCGGCCCCACGCTGCGCGTGCCGCGCGCCACGCAGGTGAGGATCAACATCCTCAATGACATCGATCAAAGCACCACTACCCACTGGCATGGGGCCCACGTGCGGGGCAGCATGGATGGCGGGCCGCACAGCCTCTTCCAGCCGGGCGCCAGATTTCCTTACGCTTTCCGTCTCGAGCAGCCGGCCGCAACTCTTTGGTACCACCCTCACCCGGAGACGCGCACTGGAGCCCACGTGTTCGCCGGGCTCGCCGGGCTGCTGCTGGTGGACGATGAGTCCAACGCTCCGCCCGATCTGCCGAGCGCCTACGGAGTCGACGATTTGCCGTTGATCGTGCAGGACCGGGCGCTCGCGCCCGACGGCACGCTCGCCTATATGACCCGCGCGATGGATCGCATGGGCATGAAGGGCGACCGCATCCTCGTCAATGGCCGCGAGCAGCCGTTCGTCGAGGTGCCGGCGCAATGGGTCCGGTTGCGACTGCTGGATGCTTCGAACGCCCGCATCTACTACTTCGGCTTCGATGATGGCCGTGAGTTTCACGTGATCGCCTCGGATGCCGGTCTGCTTCCTCGCGCGGTGCCGGTGCGCCGGTTACTGCTCGCACCAGGCGAGCGGGCCGAAGTCATGGTGGATCTGTCGCGGGACCAGGGCCGAAGCCTCGCGCTGCGCAGCTACTCCGAGGAGATTGTTCCATCCCTCAGCATGATGCGCATGGATTCCGACGCCCTCGATCGCAGCACCTTCGACGTGCTGCAATTGCGGGTGGCCGAACCGTCAGGACGTCGCACGCGGCTGCCCCCACAGCTGGTGCCAATCGAGCCACTGCGGTCGGAGCTGCCAGTGCGGACCTTCACGCTGCAGGCGGCAGCTCAAGCGATCATGGCGGCGCCGGCGCGGGCCGCCGCGGGCCTGCACCGGCCGACGAGCCCGCCCGGCCCTGGAGGGATGAGCCTCGGCATCGGCGGGCAGAAGTGGTTCTCGATAGATCACGAGTACATGGACATGCGGCGCATCGACGCGGCGGTCAGGCTCGGCAGCACCGAGATCTGGCAGTTCGAGAATCGTTCGCACATGCCTCACCCGATGCACTACCACGGCGTATCGTTCCAGATAGTCAGCATCGATGGTAACCCGCCGGCACCGGAGGTCGCCGGGTGGAAGGATACGGTGCTCGTCAGGCGCGGCGCAACGGTGCGAACCATTGCGCGCTTCGAGCAGCCGGCCTCCCGGGAGCACCCGTTCATGCTGCACTGCCACATTCTCGAGCACGAGGACAACGGCATGATGCTACAATTTACTGTGGCTTAGCCTGGTGTGGATAATGCTCCCGGTGCTCATCAAGACCGATGGCGCGGGACTGGTGAAGATTGGATGGCTGGCGGGCGTCTATGCCATGATCTGGGGGCTTTGTCAGTTGTGGACGGGGCGTCTGGCCGATCGGATTGGCCGCAAGCGGCCGGTGGTCGCGCGGTTCTTCCTGCTGGCTGGAGGAATCGCCTTGATCGCGCTCGGGCAAGGGGAGGGACCGCGCTACCGGCTGCTGCGATCATGGGGATCGGGATGGCGCTCCTGTATCTGAACCTGATCGCGGCGATCTCCGACCGGGTGCCGAGCTGCTTCTGGGTCGATCGTGTCGCTCGCCCATGCGGCGCTGCCGGCGATCTGGATCACCACGGCACTAGTACGACGACACGTTAATTACGGAACATAATGGCGACGCAGCTTCCGATCCGCGTCCCGGCGGGTGAACGTCCACTCGATGCCGCATCGAGCGGCGTTGCGTCGTCTCTGCCAACCGGCAACCTCGCTGGTGAGGGTGGTCTGGTCGGCGGCACAGCGCGTGAGGCACTGGCGCTCGAGGATGCCGATCTCGATCTCGGCCATGTTCAGCCAGCTCGCGTGCACCGGGGTGTAGTGAAACTGGATCCGGCTCAGTATGCTGGCGGCGGCTTCCCTGCCCAGGACCTCCACGAAGCTGCTGCGCAGATGGGTGTTGAGGTTGTCGAGCACGAGGTGCACCTTTTGCACCTCGGAGTACCCGCGGCGCAGCATCCGGCAGACGAAGCTGACGAAATCCTCCTTGGTGCGCCGCTCGGTCACCTGCACATGACGTTTCCCGCCGCGCGGCTCGACAGCGACGAAGATGTTGCAGGTGCCCGCGCGCTCGTACTCGTAGTCCTGCCGCAGCGGCACGCCGGGCTTGGCCGGCAAGGGGCAACGGGTCTCGCGCAGCAATTGCTTGCTCTTCTCGTCCATGCAGATCACCGGCTCGGCCGGATCGTACGGCCGGGCATAGAGCGCGAGCAGCTCGTACATGCGCCGGCGGTACTCTTCGGTCAGCTCGCCAATGCACCACATCACCCTCCGCCAGGGCTTGAGGAGGTTTTTTTTAAGGTCCGCCGGATCGTCTCCCGGCTGATCGTCTTCATCTTGGAGTGGCGCCGCGCCGCCTCGGTCAGCAGCTCGATCGTCCAGCGCTGCGCCCCCGGTGGTGGCGCCGAGCAGGCCAGTGCCGTGATCTGCGCCTCGGCATCAGCCTCGTACTGCTTAGGCTTGCCGGGGCGCGCCTCATCGTGCAGGGCAAAATCCAGCCCACCCTGCAGATACGCCGCCCGGGTCCGCCAGATCGCCGTCCGCCCGACGCTCAAGACCTGCATGATCACCGGCTCGGGAATCTTCCGATCGAGCGCCGCCAAGATGTGCGCCCGATTGAACTCCCGCGCCCGATGCAGCCCCTTGGCACGAAACTCATCCACGGTCCGACGGTCCTGCTTGCTCAAGCTCAGTTCGGTCTGGTGCATACCTGGTCACCTCGAACAGTTCAGGTATGCACATTTTACATGTTTCGATATTTACGTGTCACGATACTAGTGGCCTCCGGCCTGTGGTTTGATTTCGCGGTGGAGGACAGTGGCGGTGTTAGCGGCTGATCAAACGGCAGCGCACGCGGGGACGGAGGGAGCGTCCATCGCCGGCTACCGAGTCCATTGCCGGTCACGAGCAATGATGCGGGCGCGTTCTTTTTGGATCGAATCGGGGCGGCCACATAGCAGCGTTCATCATCCAGAGCTCGCTCCGTGCTCTCGTTACCTCGAATCGCGACTCGAGCTCGCGCTGAGTGCGATGAACGCCGCACCAAAAGTCGAGAGACTTCCCAGCAAGCCCTCTACTGGCTCCGGAACTTTCGCGCAGAGGCCAATCGGCGGATAGAAGACGGCACCGCGGACGGTCCAAACAGAAAGCCCGGTCTGCCGGACGAGCGCTCTCAACTCTCCGGCGGTACGGAAGCGCGCAGCTTTCCAGGTGGCTGTGCCGAACCAGGCGCGCAGCCGCCGGCTCATGGCCCATACACTCCACCGCCCGAGCACACCGAGCACCAGGCGGTCTCCTGGGCGCAGCACACGGGCGATCTCGCGCACTGCGGAGGCGGCATCTGCGATGAAGCACAGAACGGTCATGGCGAGCACCACATCGAAGCTCGCATCTGGAAACGGTAGCCGCTCTATCTGCCCCTCGACCAGCGTCACTTTGACACCGGCTGTTTTTGCGCGGGCATGCGCCGCGAAGAGAATGGCAGGATCCGCATCGATGCCAGTCACCGCGGCCCCCCCGAGACGCCACGACGCAGGCAAGTGATCCATCGCCGCAGCTCGCGTCAAGGACAGACGGTAGCGCCACTGATGGCGCCCATGAGCTCGAGGATCAGGCGCTGCTCGAGCGACTCGGTGATGGCACCGAGTGAGGTTGCGCGTCAGAACTCATAGTCCGTGGGGCTGATTTGGGTTGTCGCAGGCGCCTGGCTCATCCGAGCACTTGACCCAGACGCGCGACGACAGCCTCGATTTCCTCCTGCGTGCTCTGGCACCCGAGACTGAAGCGGATCGTGCCCATCCCGACTTCGGCGGCGAGACCCATGGCCGCGAGGACGGGCGACAGGCGGATCTGCCCTGAATGGCAAGCCGAGCCCGTCGATGCGGCGACCTCCGGCATTGCCGCGAGAATGTCGGCGCCCACGCGCCCGACAAACGAGGCATTGAGCGTGTTTGGCAGCCGGCGATCTGGATGACCATTGAGCACGACGCGAGTGCCGAAGCGTTCCTGCAGAAGGTCCCAGAAGAGATCGCGCAGACGCTGCATCTCGGGCACGAAACTCAAGTCCCGTGCAATCGCGCAGGCTGTACCGAGTGCGGAGGACAGCAAGGCGCTCTCCGTACCGGCCCGCCGTCCCCGCTCGTGACCTGCGCCATGAATCAGGGGCTCAAGGCGCACTCCGGTGCGGATGTACAGCGCGCCAATTCCCTTGGGCGCGTAGAGCTTGTGCCCAGCGATGGACAGAAGATCGACGCCAAGCTCCTCCACTCGCGTCGCGATCTTGCCGACCGACTGAGCGGCATCGGTGTGGAAGAGCACGCGGTGCTCTCGGGCGATGCGCGCACACGCTTCAATCGGTTCGATCGTCCCGGTCTCGTTGTTCGCGTGCATGATGCTGACGAGAACGGTGTCACTTCCGATCGCGCGGCGAAGATCGTCGGGATCGATGAGACCGGTGTGATCGACGGGCAGGTAGGTGACGCGAGCGCCCCGGCGCTCGAGGAACGCGCAGGGGGCAAGAACCGAGGGATGCTCGATTCGCGTCGTGATGATGTGAACCGGCCGATCGCTGGCGGCAAAGAAGGCGCCCTTGAGTGCGAGGTTGTTTGCTTCGCTGCCCCCGCTGGTGAAGACCACTTCCTCAGGGGCGCACCCGAGGAGGGCGGCGACCTCGCCACGCCCGGTTTCCACGAGCTGCTTCGCAGGTGCCCCGGCCCAATGCGGGCTCGAGGGATTGCCATAGCCGTCCTGCAGTGCCGCGCGCATCGTCTCGGCAACGCGGGGATCGAGCGGCGTGCTCGCGTTGAAATCGAGATAGACGCGGCGCATGGTTTTAAAAGACGATGACTTTATCGGCCGCGAGCGTCTCTGTGGCGAGCTCGTCCATCGTGCTTCGCCGGGATCCTTCCATGAGCTCCGCCTCCGTGAGCCCCCGAGCGTCCATGCAGGTGCCGCAAAGGAGCACCTGGCCCTTGCCCGCGAGCACACGCTTGAGCATGCGCTCGAGATTGTAGTAGCCGTCGGGGGTTTTCTGCCCGCGACGGGCAGCGACGACCGCATCGGCCATCAGGAAGACCGAGAGCGGCGTGTCCGGCTCCTTCTTCTGCAGCGCGAGAGCGAGGCGCAGCGCGTTGTAGCACCGCTCGGTTCCGTAGGGCGGGTCATTCAGGATGAACAGAATTTTCACGGCTATCTCCTCGCGCGAGCAGGAAGAAACTCAGTCGCCCAGCACGTGCCGGCGCTCCTCGAATTCCTCCTTGTTGATTTCCCCCCGGGCATACCGCTCCTTGAGAAGGTCGAGCGGCGTGCGCGCAGGAGGGCCGTGGCGGGGCGGTTCGGCCGAGTGCCAGGGACCAGCCACCCAGCGAACGAGAAGCACGACGACGGAAATGAGAGCGGCCAGAATGACGATCATGATCAGTGGACCGAGAATCATGCCGTACCACCCTGCGCCCCAACCCATCATGGACGGGCCACACGCCCAGCCCCCGGGCTGCGACAGCGGCTGCGCCCAGAGTACCTGGGGCGCACAGGCGGCGCCGGCCGCGGCCAGCACGATCCACTTGGATGCTCTGTTCATGTTCATGCTCCAATCTCGGACAGATCCGGGGGGTCCAGGCATGCGCGCATCGCTGCGCGCCGCGCGTCGGGCGGAGAACAACGAGGTCATTCAACTTTCGATCGGCAGTCCAGCCGCTTTCCATTCCGGATACCCCGCCTCGAGACGATAAGCCTCGAGGCCCTTCGACCTCAGCGCCGCGACCGCCTCATAGGACAAGACGCAATACGGCCCGCGGCAATAGGCAATCACCGCATGCTCCCTCGGCAGCCTCGCCAAGGCGGCATCGAGCTCGGCGAGCGGGACATTGATCGCACCCGGCAGGTGGCCGTGGGAAAACTCATCGGCCGGGCGGACATCCAGCAGCGTGACGGATTCACTGCGCAATCGCTCGATCAGCATCTCCCGGGAGATCGGCTCGAGCGCATCGCGCGCGCGGAAATAGCTGCTCAGAATCCGCTCGACCTCGGCCACGTTACGCTCGCCGACCCGGCCCAGCGAGCCGAGCAGGGCGATGACGTCCGAGTCGGAAATCAGGCTGTAGAGCATCCGCTTGCCCTCGCGGCGAGGCTCAGCCAGGCGTGCGCGGCGCAGGATCTGCAGATGGCGCGAGGCATTCGCGACCGAAAGCCCGGTCCGCGCGGCGAGTTCTTCGACGCTGCGCTCGCCCTGGGCGATCAGCTCCAGAAGCTCCAGTCGGTGCGCATGCGCGAGCGCCGCCGCGATCTCGGCAAGATGGGCATAGACGCGATGCTTCGGCGACGCGCTTGACACAGCATTTCCTCTAGATCAATCATTCCGCATAGTAATTGAATAATCAAGTCCCGCCTGCGGAGAAATCTCATGATTCTGCGTCAATTCCTCCATACGGACCCGGTCGCGGTCTCGTATCTCCTGGGGTGCGCCGGGAAAGGGGCCGCAGCGATCGTCGATCCGGTCTATCCGATCGAGCCCTACCTCGATGCCGCAAAAGTGGCCGGGACACCGATTCGCCTCGTGCTCGATACCCATCTCCATGCCGATCACCGTTCGGCCGGCCGCGAGCTGGCCTTGAGAGCAGGAGCAGATTACGCGCTGCATGCCTCGGCTGAGACAGGCTTCGCCTTCCGCGGTCTGAAGCATGGCGAGCGGATCGAGCTCGGCAATGTGGCGCTCGATGTTCTGCACACCCCGGGGCATACGCCGGAGCACCTCTGTGTGCTGGTCACCGACCGAACCCGCGCCCAAGAGCCCTGGTGCGTGCTGACCGGCCACACGCTGATGGTGGGCGATGTCGGACGCACCGAACTCGCATCCGACGCGGCGAGCGGCGCCCGGACATTGTTTGCGAGTCTCGAGCGGCTGAAGGCCCTCCCAGACCACATCGAAGTCTTGCCTGGCGCCGTGGCCGGCTCGGTATGCGGCCGTGGCCTTTCGGGAAAACCGATTTCCACGATCGGATTCGAGCGGCGCTTCAACGGCGCGTTCGGCATCGCCGAGGCGGAGCGGTTCGTCGCGTTTGTGCTCGAGAACATTCCTCCGACTCCGCCGGAGGCCGCAGAGCTCCGGGCCGGAAACGCCGGGCTATCGCCGGGCGAGGTCGGATGAGCGCAGAAGCGCGCCAAGCAAGCGTATCTGCACTGCACCCGCGCGGCATCGCGGTGAACCGGGGTCAGTTCGGCCTGCAGATGCTGCAGGTGTTCTTCGTCGGGCTCGTCATCGGCATGGAGCGCGCCGTGCTGCCGACCGTTGCGCACGATTTTGGAGTGGCGCGCGGCGCCTTTCTCTTCCTCGCGAGTTTCGTACTGTCCTTTGGTCTGGTGAAGGGCGCGCTCAATCTAGTCGCCGGCGGCCTCGCCGACCGGTTCGGCCGCAAGCCCGTCCTGCTCGCTGGGTGGCTCGTCGCCATCCCGATCCCCCTGCTGATCTATTTCGCGCCCAACTGGTGGTGGATTGTCGCGGCGAACGCATTTCTCGGCGTCAATCAGGGGTTCACCTGGACGATGACGGTCACCAGCCAGATCGATCTCGCGAGCAGCCATCAGCGAGGACTCGCAGTCGGCATCAACGAGGCGACCGGCTATATCGCCGTGGGTCTCGCCGGTCTTGGGGCGGCGTACCTCGCGCAACAGCTCGGCGCCCGGCCGGCATTGATGCTGTTTGGTCTCGTCACGATCGTGACGGCGCTCGCAACACTGGTCCGAGTGCGTGACACGCTGGCATGGGTCCATGCCGAACACGCTGAGGCCCACGGCACTCGACCGGCGGGCGACGTGCCGAGCCTTGCCGCGACCTTCCTGCGGATCTCCTTTCGTGACCGGACGGGGCGCGCGCTCTGTCAGGGAGGGGTCGTCAACAAGATCGCCGATACCCTGGTGTGGGTGATGTTCCCGGTGTTCTTCAAGACCCATGGCGCGGGTCTGGTGCAGATCGGCTGGCTGACGGGGGTGTACGCGGTGATCTGGGGGCTCTCTCAGCTCTGGACTGGACACCTGGCCGATCGTATCGGTCGCAAGCGGCCAGTGGTCGCGGGATTTTTCCTGCTGGCCTCAGGCATCGCCGTCACGGCGCTCGGGCGAGGGGAGGGTGTGTGGTTGCCTGCCGCGGCGGTCATGGGGATTGGCATGGCGCTGCTGTACCCGAACCTGATCGCCGCGATGTCCGATCGGGCGCCGCCCCTCATTCGTGGCAAGGCACTGGGAACGTATCGCTACTGGCGCGACACGGGCTACGCCATCGGCGCGCTGCTTCTGGGCGCGGTCGCGCAGCTCGCCCACGCGGCGCTGCCGGCGATCTGGATCGCCGCGGCGCTCGTGGCCGCCTCGGGCCTGTGGATTGCTCTCGCGGTGGAGGACACTGGCGGTGCTGGAGCCTGACCAGAAGTCGACGCGAGCACCGACAGGTGCGGGAGCGGGTTGCCGGCTTCCCGCGATCAGTCTACTGTTCGCCTTCGCGAGCTGTTACGGCACTCTGGCCCTGGTCGCGGTGATTGGCGCTTTCGGCATCTCCGTGAGGATCAACAACGGGCTTTGGGGTGCGACCATCACAGCCCTGACCGCCTTTACCTGAGTGGCGCTCGCCTGCAGCGCGGGTCGGCATCGGCTCGGGCCGATGCTGCTGGGATTAGCGGGCGTGTGTGTCGATAGCCTGGGCGATGTTGATCCGGTATGCGCTCCGTCTCGAGGTGACGGGTTTCGGTGCATTGGCCGGTGCGGTCCTGTGGGATCGCCGATACTGTGCCCGGCGAATTGTGCCGGCGGCGAGCGGCGTCAGGTGCAGCGCCGTGTCGATGGTCAGGCGACTGTCGGCCGCAAACTCTGCGACCATCTGCTCTGAGGGGCGTGCGGACCGGACGGACCCCTTCGATCAGGCGATCACGGATCCGCTCGGCGCGGCTCTTGGGCCGATGTGTGCGCTGCTCGGCGACAATCCGGCGCAGCTTGGCTTGCAGCGCGCTGACCTCGACATTCGGCGTCGTCGCCACTCGCGCGACCTCCCGCACGAGGTCCTGGTCCAGCCTCGCCCAGTCGTTCGCCTGTGTCTCGATCCCGGTGCTTGCGATCTGCCACAGTCGGCGACACGGCGGGCCACCAGCAGTAGCGGATCGGTCGTGACCAGCAGTCGCGCAGGAAGCATGCGACCTCGAGTGTGCGCGCAGGTTCGACGATGCGCGCTCCGGCGAAGGGCTGTCGCGATGCCAGGCGCCGCGCGTACCGGCGCAGCATCGCATCGGGAACGTCGATGAGATGCCGATCAACAACCAGCCGATACAGCCGCTCAAGCCGCGCCAGTACCCCCCTCGATCTGTCGCGTCGAATGCGTGGCTGGCGCGGCCCACAGGCACGCTTGCATCGTCACGACCGCATCGTGCGGACAGGTCAGCGTCGCGACTCACTGCGCGAGCAGGGACGGCTCGACTTCGCGTCGGATCTGTGCGGCGAGCCCGGACACTCACAGGTGCCGCCCATTCTGAGGGGCGGGGCAGTCCTAACCAAGAAAGGCGGCTTGACGATATCCCAGTCGCATGGCCGGGGCCTACCTGTCAGTCCGCTCTCCCGGAAAACCGAGTACAAGGCGGTCATCCACGGCATCGACACCCCTGCCGGGGGCACCGCCACGGCGTTTACCCGCCACTTCACCTTCACGACAGGGGTGAGCCCGTAGCTGGCTGATCCGGGGCACCCACTGGGGGGGGGGCTGCGTGCAACATCTTCGGGAATGCGCCCCGTACGGGTGCCGCCGTCCAGGATGGCCGCACGCCCCGCGCAGCACAATGGAACCGAGACGTGTATAATTTCTCGAAAGAGTTCAGCGCGTGGTCTTGGCATGAAACCATCGGAAACACTGCGGTTGCACCGCGACGAGATATTGCGGATGGCCAAGCAAGCGCATGTCCAAAACGTGCGGGTATTCGGGTCCACGGTCAGAGGGGAAGATCGTGAAGGGAGCGATCTTGACTTGCTCGTTGATGCGACCGAGCACACCTCTCTATTCGATCTCGGTGGATTAATGAGCGATCTCGAGATGCTGCTCGGCGTTCGCGTGGATATTGTTACTTCCGGTGCTCTGGCAGCCGTTCCGAGTCATCGACGCGCCATGGCTGCGAGAATCATGGATCAAGCAAAGGCGATATGAATCGCGAACGCTCTACCGCGCAGTGTCTGCAGGATGTCGTTCAATACATTGTCGACATCCAACGGTTCATCGGAACGAGAGAATTTTCCGCGTTTGCAAACGACCTCGTTTTGCAACGAGCGGTTTTATACAGTGCCATTGCGATAGGGGAAGCAATCAAGCTGATCGACCCAGCCGTCCGCGAGGCCAATCCGGATGTGAACTGGAAAGGCCCCGCGAAATTTCGAGATCTGCTCGCGCATAGCTATTTCGTTGTTGATCCGAAGGTCGTATGGGAGACAGCGCAGAACCATTATCCAAAACTACGCGAGCAAGTTGAGACCATTCTCGCACAGCTTGGCCACTCCAAAGGGGCTCAAGTGAGTGAGCCGCCTCGACAGCATGACATCGACGACGACGAGGAAGAGCCCGATCCGCCTCCGATGTGACGTTGTTTGTCGTTTCGGAGCCGTTGCGGCATTCTCCACAAGCTCGCGTCTCGGCGCATTTTCCGCACATCTCGGGTGTGATTTAGGCGAATTTCCGCACCGCCGTCAGCTGCGGAATGCGCGCTGCGGAACGCCCAACAATTCAAGGACTTGCTGCTGCCGTGGCGTGAGGTCGGCTTCGAAAGTCTGAACCACGAGGCCTTCGCGCATGAGGATATGTCGCTGCGCGTGAGCGAAGAGCCGCAGGATCTGCTCGGTCGTCGGGCGCGCACAGCTGCGCTCCTCCGGATAGATCGGCAGGGCCTTCAGACGCTCACGTTGCATCGCGCGGCGCAGCTCGCGTTCAATCAGTGCCTGCACGAGGAGTGCGAAAAAATACATGGTGAAGAACGCCTCGATGCGGCCAGGGTTTTTCAGGAACACCGGGGCGATCTCGTGGACGGTCTTCAGTTGTTCGAATCGCTTCTCGATGGTGGGTTGGCCCTTGTGCGCCTGCAAGACCTGCTCTGCGGTTAGGTCTTTATCATTGCAGATGAGGGGATACATTCCATCGGATCTCTCGTCGTAGCTGACGGCAGCCGGGTCAATGCTCCACTCGAGGTCGTAGTGTCGGCGGGTGATACGCCGATATGAGCTGTTCGGTCCCGGTCGGCCGCGGCGCGTCTGCTTGAAGGAGTGCTCAGCGCTGACGGTGCGGGTGACCTTCAGATAGCGCCGCACGTGATAATGCTCGAGGATCTTCTCGACCTCAAAATCGATGCGCGAAGCGGCGCGCAACCGGGCCTTGGGGCTGATGATGCGGGTGCGCAGCGCTGTGAGCTTCTCGGTGGCCACAGCGATGTGCTCCTGGCGGCGAATGCGCTGCCGCTCGGTCAGTCGCGTCGACCACACCCACACCAGCGGCCACGCTTCCATCGAGCCGATCGGATCACGGTACACGTACCAGCGATCGGGAGGACCTTCGTGACCCTTCGGGCATGGTCGGTCCCACACCAGCTGCCAGGACGGGGTATTGGACTGGATCCATTTGCGGAACCGCCTGTCTTCGACCCGGGAGCGCGGCAGGACCGTCACGAAGCGCCCGCCGGCGCGATTGATCTCATCGAGGTTGCCGTGCGAGCAGAGCTTGGAGTCGGCTACATAGAGAAAGTCCGCACGACCGGCCACCGTGCGCAGGGTGTTCCAGGTCTCGATATGCGTCACCGAGTCACTGGTGTTGCCATCGGCACAGCGAAACTGCACCGGTACGCCGCCGTCCGCAGCGGTGGTCAGGATGAACAGCAGTTGCTTCAAATCCGGGCGGTGGTCCTTGCTGAATCCGAACGCTAGACGCGCCGGACGACGCCCGCGGATCAACTCCGGTTGCTTGCGATACTGCCCACAGAAGCGGATCGAAGTCGAATCATTGTGCAGCTCGTCAAAGCGCACACCGAAGGATCGGCCTACAGCGAGCACCACGGCAGTCAGCAGTGCCGCCCGGTCGGCATCGTAGAGCCGGTCCAGTGCCCGGCCCAGCCGATCGTCGCTGAGCTGGCGCAGCTGCGACTCCTCGAGTCCGAACAGGCTCGCCGCATAGGCATGCACCGTCTCGACCTCCCGGTAGATCGGTTCACGCTCGACGACGATCGAACGCAGCAGCACCCCGAGGGCAAGCGCATGCGGTAGCGCGCAGCGCCGATCAGTGGTGGGCACGTACTGGTCGAGCAGCTCAGTGAGCCCGAGCCGTTCGATGCAGTGATTAACGAGGGGAAGCGGCCCCAGCCGCTCGGTAGACAGAGCGAAGTTCTCGGCAAGCGGCTTACGGGGTTGCGCTGGCATCACTCTGGCGATAATAATATCGCCAGCTTACCCAGCACGTCAATCCTGTGACGCAGTCAAAGCCCATTGCCCGCTCCCGAGCTGAAGGGAAGATCGCCGAGATCCAGCGAACGATCACGGCCATGCAGTACCTGTCCTCGGGCACTCTCCTCAAGCGCACCAAGGTCTGCGGTAATCCCGGTTGCCGCTGCGCGCACGATCCGGCGGCACGACACGGGCCATATTACGAATGGAGCTATCTGAAGGGCGGCCGGCTGCATCACCGCAGCCTCACGCCCGGGCAGGCGGAGCTGATGCGCCACGCCATCGCCAATTACCGCAAGACCAAGAGGCTCCTGCGCGCCTGGGAGGTACAGACTCAGAAGCTGATCGAACTCAACGCGCCCGAGTAGTCCTCCCGCTCAGGTCGCCCGGCGGGAAATTGTCGGAAATGCACTCGCTGATGTGCGGAAAATGGGTCTCGGGGGCCGCTGTTTCGCACTTTCCGTGCTCCCCCTGTCGTGCTGCGCACTGAAAGCCCCGGAAACCTCCATCCTGGCACATCCCGCTCGGCGCACAGCGCCAAGCCCCTGACGTCCGGTGCACCTTGTGCGCAGTGGCGCTCAACACTCCCTCGACAATCGCCACCCGCCCCGGACGCCATGGCTGCGCAATTGGCTTCAACGCCAGTTCCCTGGCTACCGGGGGCTAGCTCCGCCTTTCGATCCCGTACCAACTGCCTTTCCAGACCCGGCCGCCCCTCTAGGCGCTCGGACCCTTCACCCGGACTGCCGGACTGCTGAGGAGTCGGATGCGAACACTCACCGCGCGGTCAGGGATCCCGGGGCCGCATGGAACCGCTGTGGCCTCACAGGGCACCAAGGGTGGTGAATCGGCGGCTTCCGAGGCACGAACGGGCCAGCGCGACTGTGGCTCCGGGGTGTCAAAGTGTGTCAAAACACACACAAGCTATTGATTTGACAAGATACGAGCGGCCTGCAAAGCCGTCTACGCCGGTTCGATTCCGACCCTAGCCTCCAATAAGACAGCGTGTTTGCCGCGCACTTCTCAGCGCCCTGTCAGCAAGAAGCCTTCGATGGGCGGCAGAGATCTGCTGATTGGCGTCGGGGTCAGCAGGTCAGAAGGTGAGCGCGGCGTAGCGGCGGTCGACCGAGTAAGCGTAAGGGTAGGCCCGCCATGATGGGCGCAGCATCGGCCGATGCTGCTTTGCATGCCTGCGTGTCGCCACTTTGGTCGCTAGACTGGAGACACGATGGTCAGGGCATTAGGTGGGACGGCCCCAGTGTCCACCCCATCGTGAATGTCGAGCACTATTCCGACGGGTCCGGCTTCCTCACCTTTGCCATGAGCTGAACAGGCGAGATGCTACGGGAATAGAACACCTTACGGCGAATGACCCATCACAGGTAATTACCCGAAGAACATAGTTGAAGGTAATCTCGTTGCGCGGAACCTTCCGGCCCCGAATCCCGATATCGGCAGGTCCGGCATGCCAGATGTCGACGATGGCCCGACGGCCTGCACCGGGGGTGGATGCGGTCGAGCAGCTGTCGCCCGGTGCAGGGATGGTGTCACTCGAAGCTCACGGACACTCTGCCTGCACCACTCCGATTCGGTCTTTTCCGGAAGCTGATATACACATCGTATCCGAGCCGCGTGAAGCACTGCATCAGCTTGAACAACGAGACTTGGCGGAACTGACCGTGAAGAATCATCGACAGCTTCGGTTGCGGGATGCCGAGCTCGGTTGCAGCTTCGGCCTGGGACATCCGGCGCTCCGCCAGGAGTTCGGCGATCCTACTGACGAGTTGTGCTTTAACCGGCGCGCTCCAGGCATCGCGACAGTCGAGGTCGGCGTCAGCGTTGGCGCGGACGAATCGATGACTTGCCTGTTTTCGGGAACGCGTTTTCATAATGGATTTATCCCTGGACCTCGGTTACCGCCGCTTCATCTTTTCGGTCGCATCTCTTCGCATGATTCGGTCGGGCCGGAGGGGAAATGGGGGTCGCTGCATTTGCCACGAGGCGCACTTGTGGGGTTTCGGCAAAGATCTCG
>JAKADE010000533.1 GCA_021820785.1 Pseudomonadota bacterium | reverse complement strand
CGAGTGCCACCTGCTCGCCCGGCTCGAGCCCGGCGAGCACCTCGACCTGCGCGCCCACCGGCTCACCGAGGCGCACCTGCTGCAGCAGCGTCTGCCCGTCGGACTGAACCAGGTAGACCGCGGTCACGCCGCTGCGGCGCACGACTGCACTCTGCGGCACGAGAATCTGCGCCTGCTCGCCGGTGTCGAACGCGACGCGCACCACCATGCCGGGGTAGAGTCCCTTCAAGCCCGCCGGGAGCGCCAGGTGCACCGTGAACGTGTTGGATTGGGGCGACGCCTCGGGAAACACGGTCACGTGCGCCGCACGGATCGTCTTGCTGCCCAGGTAGATCGTGGCCCGCCCGATCCGCCGCACCGTGGTGGCGAGCGACTGCGGAATGTTCAACTCGATGCGTAAGGCATCGAGCGAGGCGATGCCGAGCAGCGGCGTGCCGGGAACGACGGCCTCGCCGACCTGCACCAGGCGCCGGGTGATCACCCCGGCGTACGGGGCGCGGATCTCGGTGTAGTCGACGCCCTGGGCGGCACTCGCCACCGCCGCACGCGCGCTGTTGAGCTCGGCGACGGCCGCATCGCGCGCGGCCGTGACCTGGTCCAGATCCGCCTTGGGCACGACCTGCTGATCGTAGAGATGGCGGATGCGGCGGTAACGCGTCTCGACCTCGGTGGCGCGCGCCGCAGCGGCGCGCAGCGCCGCGCGGGCCTGACCGAGGCTGGCGCGCTGGATCGTGGCGTGCAGCCGCATCAGCAGCGCCCCGGCCGGGACCGCATCATCGACGTGGCGGTAGACCGCCGTGACGCGGCCGGTGGTCTGGGCCGTCAGCGTGGCCCGGTCGACCGCCTGCACGATGCCATCGAAGCGCTGCTCGGCAGCGCCGCGCTCGACCCCCACCCGCACGGCGGCAAGCGCCGGGGCGCTCGCCCGCGGACTCGCCTGATGATGGGTACTGCAGGCGGCCAGCGCGCCGGCCGCGGTGCAGGCCAGCGCGACGCTGAGAAGTGCTCGACGGCTCATCGCTCCCTCCCGGTGCTCAAAACGCCGCGCCCGGCTTGACCCCGAAACGCTTGAGGATCTTCGCGAGCGGGCAGAACCCGGTGAAGGCCGACTGCAGCATGTTCGCCCCGACGAACGCCGGCACGATCAGCCACCAGGGACTCGCGAGCCACGCGAGCAGCACGCCGATCAGCACGAAGCTGCCGGCAAAGGCAAAGACCATTCGATCGACTGACATGGCGCTCTCCCTCGAACGAAGCCGGTGCGGTCGACCGGCGGTGGCGGAAGTATATTAGCCTTTGCTAAATTAGCAAGTAGCGATTAATTGCGAACTCGTTTAAACTCCCCGTCCCATGCGATCGCATCCGCCAACGCCTGCGAAGAGCCGCAGGGGCGCAGCCCCTGCCGGCAGCCCGCTGCTGCGCGCCGCGCACGACATGCAGCCGCACTGCGTCGAGGCGGCGAGCGTGCTGCGGGCGCTGGCGAACGAGCAGCGTTTGCTGATCCTGTGTCATCTGGTGGCGGCGCCGTTGTCCGTGGGGCAGCTGAACGAACGCGTTCCTCTCAGCCAATCTGCGCTCTCGCAGCACCTGGCGGTGCTGCGCAAAGCCGGGATGGTGCGCACCGAGCGCGAATCGCAGACGGTCTATTACTCGCTCGCTCCGGGCATCGTCACGCGTCTGCTCGGTGTGCTTCACGACGAATTTTGCGGCGTCTGAGCCCCCGTGGTTCAATAGGGGGTTTCCACCGCCACCCCCCGTTCATGTCCGCACTGTTCGACTCGCTGCAGGTCGGCGAGCTATTGCTTCCCAATCGCATCGTCATGGCGCCGCTGACGCGCAGCCGCGCCGGCGAGCGGCGTATCCCGAACGCCCTGATGTGCGAGTACTACCGGCAGCGCGCCGGCGCCGGGCTCATCATCTCCGAGGCGACCGTGGTCACCCCGATGGGCGTCGGGTACGCCGATACCCCGGGCATCTGGTCGGATGAGCAGGTCCAGGGGTGGCGGCAGATCACCCGCGCCGTGCATGCCGAGGGGGGGCGGATCTTCCTGCAGCTCTGGCACGTCGGACGGGTCTCGCACCCGCTGTTTCTCGGCGGTGAACGTCCCGTGGCGCCGAGCCCCATCGCGCCCGAGGGGCACGTCAGTCTCGTGCGCCCGCATACGCCCTACGTGGTGCCCCGGGAATTGGCGAGCACGGAGATTCCGGACATCATCGCGGCCTTCGCGCGCGGCGCAGAAAATGCCGAACGCGCCGGTTTCGACGGCGTGGAACTGCACGGCGCCAACGGCTACCTGCTCGACCAGTTTCTCCAGGACGGCGCGAACCGCCGCACCGACGAGTACGGCGGAACGGTCGAGAACCGCGCCCGGCTCCTGCTCGAGGTGACCGATGCAGCGGCCCGGGTGTTCGGACCGGGGCGTGTCGGCGTGCACCTCGCCCCGCGTGGCGATGCGCACTCCATGGGGGACTCCGATCGCACCGCCACCTTCGGGCACGTGGTCCGTGAGCTGTCGCGGCGGCGGATCGCCTTCGTGTTCGCGCGCGAACATCCCGACGGCGAGCGCATCGGCCCTCAGCTGAAGCGTGAGTTCAGCGGGGTCTACATCGCCAACGAGAAGCTCACCCGCGAGAGCGCCACCGACCTGATCGAGCGTGGCGAGGCCGACGCGGTGGCCTTCGGCAAGCTGTTCATCGCGAACCCCGATCTCGTCGAGCGGCTGCGCACGGGCGCGCCGCTGAACGAACCGCGGCCGGAATTCTTCTACGCCGGCGGCGCCGCCGGATACACCGACTACCCGGCGCTCGCCGACCCCGAAGGGCGCCGGCGCGGGTGAGGCGGCTTAAGCGCCGAAGGTGAAGCAGGAATAGGCTTTGCCGCCGATGCGGCCGCGGAAGCTCGCTCGCCCCGGATCGTCCCCGGCGGCGCCGGCGGCGACCATCAGCGGAATGAGGTGCTCGGCCCGCGGGTGACAGGCGCGCGCCTGCGGGGCGCGCTCCCAGGCGATCAGCCGCTCGCGCCGCTCGGCCGGCGCCACCTCGACGGCGGTCTCGTTCAGCCACGCATCGAAGGAGTCTGACCCGCCCTCCCCGCCGGCGAAGATCGCGCGCAGGTTGTGGTAGCTGCTGCCGCTGCCGATGA
>JAKADE010000532.1 GCA_021820785.1 Pseudomonadota bacterium | reverse complement strand
CACGAACATCGTGATCGGACCGAGCCAGGCGAGTGGCGCGAGCGGGGAGCCCACGGACCAGGCCACGTAGGCGAACCAGTGCAGCCATTCGAAGAAGTAGTTCGGATGGCGCGAGTAGCGCCACAGGCCGCTGCGGCAGGTGCGGCCGCGATGCTCAGGATCGGCCCGGAAGTGCGCAAGCTGGCGGTCGGCGAGCGCCTCGCCGAGCACGCCGAGCAGCCACAGCAGCGCGCCGGCGAGGAGCGCGCCCGGCGGCGCATCACGGTTTGCCGCGACCGCGACGAACGGCAGCGCAAACAGCGGCACGGACAGCGCCTGGAACTGGAAGAAGCCGAACCAGCGACGCTGATCGCCGGCCCAGCGCTCGCGCAGCGCCTGGTAGCGGCCGTCCTCATCCTCACGCCCGACGCGCACGGCCAGATGCATCGCCAGGCGCAGCGCCCAGCCGCCGCCGAACACGGCGAGCAACACGCGCGCGCGCAGCGCGCCCGTGCCGCTCACCGCCAGCGCCAGGGCAGACATCGCCAGCAGCGCCGACCAGAGCACATCGGCGATGCCCGCATTGCGACGCCGCCGCTGCCAGAGCCAGCCGCCGCACATCACCACCGCGGCGAGCCCCCAGAGAAGACCCAAGACTGCGAGTGAACTCATGCGGGCCTCCGGGCGGCGGACAACCAGCGCCGGGCGAGTGTCGTCAGCAGCGGCAGTGCGACGGCCCAGCCGAGCGACAAGGCGAGCAGCGTCGGGAGCGCTCGAGGCGGGAAGAGCACCGCGTGCCACCCTCGCCCCGCCGCCCAGTAGGAGGCCGGTCCGCCGATGGCCCCGAGTGCTGCGGCGAGCCACGGGCGCGAGTGCAGGTAGCTGAACAACGGCACGATGGTCAGACCGAACGACGCCCACAGCGCGAGCAGCCAGGCCGGCGAGGATCCGAGCGGCCAGGCCGCTGCGTAGCGGATCAGCCCGGTGCGTACCCAGCAGGTCTCGAGCGCCGCGCCGATGAGCAACGCAAGCGCAAGCAGACGCCCCTCGATTGCACGGTGTCGTGAGACCGCCAGGCGCCAGGCGATGAACGCCGCGGCGGCGCACACTCCCGGCCAGACCCGTCCGCGGCCGGCCCCGATCACCGCGGCGAACCAGACCAGCTCGTAGGCGATGAATGTGAGCAGCGTGTTCACCGCAGAGGAACCTCTGCGCCGTGGCGCCACTGCGGCTTGACCAGCTTCAGGTGCGCCACCCCGAGCGCCCGTTCCCGAAAGCCGCCCTCGCAGTAGGCGAGGTAGAACTCCCAAAGTCGGACGAAGCGCTCATCGAAGCCTAGTGCGCGCACCTCAGCGAGGCGGGCCATGAAGCGCTTGCGCCACGCCTCGAGGGTCCGTGCATAGGAGTCCCCGAAGTCCTCGAGGGATATCAGCGCGAGATCGCTGGCGCGGCTCTTCGCCGCCAGCATCGCGTTCACCGACGGAATGAAGCTGCCGGGAAACACGTGCCGCTTGATGAAGTCCACCGACGCGAGCGCCTGCTCGTAGCGGTGATCCTCGATGGTGATCGCCTGGACCAGCGCTGCGCCGTGCGGGCGGAGCAGCCGGCTGATCGTGGCGAAGTATTCCTCCAGATGATCGGCGCCCACGGCCTCGATCATCTCGATCGACACGAGCTTGTCGTACCGGCCCGTCAAATCCCGGTAATCCGCCAGACACAACTCGATGCGATCCTCGAGGCCGGCGGCGCGGATCCGCTCCCGCGCAAGCTCGTATTGCTGAGCCGAAATCGTGGTGGTGGTGACGCGGCAGCCGTAGTGACGGGCGGCATGCAGCGCGAAACCGCCCCAGCCGGTGCCGATCTCGAGCACGTGATCGCCGGGGCCCAGCGCGAGTTTGCGGCAGACCGCCTCGAGTTTGCGCTCGGAGGCTGCCTCGAGGGTGTCCGCGCCGCCGCTCCACAGCGCCGAGGAGTACATGAGATCCGGCGAGAGGAACAACGCAAAGAACGCGTTGCTCAAGTCATAGTGTGCCGCGATATTGCGGCGGCTGCCGGCGCGCGTGTTGCCGCGCCCTGCATGCCAGAGCCGGCGCGCGGCACCTGCCAGTCGCGCCCAGCCGGATTCCAGTCCATCGAGCAGCGCGCGGTTGCGCACCAGCAGTTGCACGAGCGCGACCAGCGCATCGGAGTCCTCCAGGCCCGGGGCGCTGCAGCGCCACAGGCCATCCATGTAGGCCTCCCCCGCGCCGACGCTGCCGCCGGCTGCAACGGCCCGATAGAAGGCCGGATCGGTCACGTGCAGGCGTACCAGTGGGGCGAGCGCGTCATCTGCGCCGAGCGTCACCGTGCCGAAGGCGTCCTCGATCGCGAGCCTGCCGGCGCGCAGCGCGGCCAGGCGCGACAGCAGCTGGCTGCGCAGGAATCGCTCCAGGGCAGTCCCGCGCGGACGGGTGAGGGCTGCGACGGCGGTATTCATGCGGTACCTCGTGAAGATCGTGATCTGTCCGGGTGGTCGTGGACGGGGATGCGCTTCAGCCACAGCCGCAGCGCCTGCCAGTAAATCGCGCCGATCACTTGGGTGCTCATCAGCGGGTAGCGCCACAGCACGCGCGCAAGATTCGCGCCCGTGAGGGGTCTGCGCTCGAGGTTCAGGCAGGCCTCGAACTGCACCTGCTGCCCGTCGCTGACGGCCATGTGCACGCGCAGTCGCTCGGCGGGCGCGCTGAAGCGCCAGCGGTAGTCGCGCTCGAGCGGCAGGAAGGGCGAGACGTGAAAGGCTTTGGCGAAATCCCATTGCCACAGCGCGCCGCTCCGTTCGGCCTGCGAGAGCGCGAGCACGTAGGCGTGCCGTTCGTTCCACGGAGTGTTGGTGATCTCCGCGATCACCGAGTGCAGCGCGCCTTCAGCGTCATGGCAGTAATAGAAGCTGACCGGATTGAATACGTATCCGGCGTAGCGCAAATGGGTCAGTAATCGCACCGGGCCCTGCGGCCGCTCGCCGGTGTGCCGCTCAACGAGGCTGCGCGCGGCCTCGGCGAGAGGGACGCTCTCGGGCTGCAGGTAGTCGCTGCGGCGAAATTCGGCGACATTGCGCCGGTCGCGGGACCACAACCACCGGCCGGCGAACACCCGCTCGAGCTCATCGAGATCCAGACACAGCTGTG